>CAZKUH010000369.1:0-3219 GCA_964555895.1 uncultured Enterobacterales bacterium | reverse complement strand
GAAATGGTTCAGCAAGGTGAATTGAAACCAATACTAGAAGCCGCAACAGCGGATGCTGAGCACATCGATTCAGCCGAATAGTCAATTTTTAAAAAAAGTCAAAACCTGTTTTATAGGTTTTGACTTTAAGTTGAATTTGTGCCGTCTTCCCGTCTTACCTGAACCCACCTAATATTTTGAAATCATTAATTATTTTGCAAAATAATTCAGTTGTTTTTTGCGTGTCATAAAGGGCTGAATGGGCTTCGGCACTCTTAAAGTCAATTTTGGCGACTTCGCAAGCGCGTGCTAGCACGGTTTGTCCGTAAGCCATTCCTGCCAATGTGGCGGTATCAAAACTGCTGAATGAATGGAATGGTGATTTTTTGATATGGCTGCGGACGATGGCAGCATTAAGAAAGGCAAGGTCGAACCAGGCATTATGTCCTACCAATATACAACGGCTACATTTATGCTGTTTTAGCAATAGATGGAGTTGATCGAATAGTTCGTGCAGGGCATCTTCTTCAGCTATAGCCTGTCTGAAGGGGCTCTCAACATCAATTCCAGTAAACTCAATTGCGGCAGTTTCAATATTGGCGCCACGAAAAGGCTCTATATGAAAATGAAAGCTATTTCCAGCAACTAATATGCCGTTTTCCATGGTCACTGGAATGGCTGCCAATTCTAACAAAGCATCTGTTTCAGCATGAAATCCCCCAGTTTCTACATCAACTACCACGGGCAGAAAACCCCGAAATCGTTGTGAGATGGCTAAATGTTTTGGCATAGAATATTTCAACTAAAAGCGTGAATAAATGGAGAGATTGCAGATATTATAGGTTGAACAGCCACTCTAGCAACCTAATTCAAGATAAATTCGAGGAAAAATCATAAATAAACATGCCTCTGTATTTAACTCAATCTTATTGAAAACCGATGAATTAAATCTAAAATTGTTAAAATAAGAAGAAAATATCTAACAAATAAGCTGTCATCCCGACCTTGTGGAGGGAGCTTGAGATTTTAAGATCCCTCCACAAGGTCGGGATGACAGTGATCTAATTGATCCTACAGCAAACACTTGTCTAAAATATAGAGGCATGTAAATAAAATGGATTGGTTGGATTAAAGTTAACTTTTATGAAGCCGATACTCCTTAACACGAATGTAAGTAAAATTTTGTGTCGGTTAGCAATGCAAAATAAAGGAAAGTCTAAAGTAATGACTAACAAGTGTCATCAGTTGATAAAAATACTCTCACTATCGACAACTTTTTTTCTGTTGAGCCTTTCATCACAAGCGGGATATCGTCGCTATCAGCCGACATTGGATGAGAGTCACTGGTCTTTTAAAGGCAATGTTCTACAGTGTCAATTAGCACAAAAAATCCCTTTTTATGGTCGTGCAACATTTACCGCCGTTGCAGGTAGGCCGAATATGCAATTTCAACTCAACACCATGCGCAATCAACCGCTTGAGTTTTCTGATGCCAATATTGACATTCAGGTTCCGCTTTGGCGGCCCGGTATCTCTCCCAAGTCCGAAGGTCGTACGGAAATCATGCCGAATAAAACACCTTTGCAGCTCGAACACGATAAAGCCTGGCGGCTGTTATCGGAACTGGAACAGGGTTTTGATCCCGCCTTTCGCTATGAAGATTGGATTGATAAAAAAGATACCGTTGTGGTTGCGCTGTCCAGTGTACGATTTTACGAAAATTACCGCTCTTTTGTTGATTGTTTGGGTAAATTACTACCATATGAATTTAAGGATATAGAAACCACCATTCTTAACTTTGATTTTAATAGCGCAAGATTTACAGAAACTTCCAGAAAAAGGCTACTTAATGTTAAAAGCTATTTACAAGCGGATAAAGATATCAGTTTAGTGCTTTTGGCCGGTCATACCGATAATCAGGGAAAGCAGGGATACAACATGGTATTGAGTCGAAAACGTGCAGAGAAAGTGAAGAAATATCTGATAGATGCCGGTATTCAATCGGCTAGAATAAAATTGCGTGCTTATGGAGAAGGGCGACCTGTTGCCTCAAATTCCAATCCCGTTGGCAGAGCTAAAAACCGTCGTGTGCTCATACGATTGATTAAGTAAACCCTCATTCAAAACAAGGTTTTATAGCACTGTTTATTTGGCTGAATTCATATATAATACGTAATTATCAGTTTAATTTTAATTCTTGCTAGGGAGCGACATTATGGCTTTTGAATTACCGGTATTACCTTTTGCAAAAGATGCTTTAGCACCCCACATTTCCGCTGAAACTCTGGAATATCACTATGGCAAGCATCATCAGGCTTATGTGACAAATTTAAATAATCTTATTGCCGGAACCGATTTTGAAAATCAGTCCCTGGAAGATATTATCAAAAATTCTGATGGTGGCCTTTTTAATAATGCGGCACAGGTGTGGAACCATACATTTTATTGGAACTGTTTGAGTCCCAATGGTGGTGGAGAGCCTAAAGGTAAACTTGCTGATGCTATTAATGCAAAATGGGGTTCCTTCGAAAAATTTAAAGAGGTTTACAGCGCTGATTGCGTGGGTAACTTTGGTTCTGGCTGGACATGGTTGGTCAAAACAGCAACGGGTGGACTGGAAATCGTTAAAACATCAAATGCAGGCTGTCCAATTACCGCTGGACAAACACCATTAATGACTTGCGATGTATGGGAACATGCCTATTACGTTGATTACAGAAATGCCCGTCCAGCATATGTTGCTGCATTCTGGAACCTGGTACATTGGGATTTTGTTCAAGAGAATTATTAGAGATTAAGTGTTGTTCCGGTCGGTTCGGAATTTGTCGTCCCGGCCGGTGTTAAAGGTGTCCCGAAAGCTTGCCGCGCGACTGATAAGGAGTGCTTTGGGTGTCGTAGTCCAAAAAGTGTCATCCCGACTACAAGTCCAATGTCATCTCGAGTACAACGCCGATGTCATCTCGAGTACGACGCCGATGTCATCTCGACCGCAACGCCTATGTCATCTCGACCGCAGTGGAGAGATCTCACTCTTGACCTCGTAAGATCCTTCGACTGCGCTCAGGATGACATAAATTTTGTTCAGGGCATGAGCTTTGTTCAGGGATGACAAGAGCTTTGTTCAGGATGACATGGGTTTTGTTCAGGATGACATGAGTTTTGTTCAGGGATGACAAGAGCTTTGTTCAGGATGCCTGTTAAAGGCACTTGTCAAATTATTTATGCAAAAACAGACTTTTT
>CAZKUH010000368.1:0-3236 GCA_964555895.1 uncultured Enterobacterales bacterium | reverse complement strand
TTCAGAGTTCAAGCAGGATGTCAGAGCAAGGCGCAACTTGAAGCTAATGGTTATTTGGTTATTCCCTTAGCAAAAGTTACAACGCAGCGCTGGCTTCCTGCTTGAACTCCCGCAGGGTATACAACCTAGATATGAGAAGCAATTTGTGGTGTTAAAATCCGATTCCTTGTTTTCAACCCCGAAACAAACGGCAGCCTTTGAGTTTGATGAAAAGGTGGTCGAAGTGTTTCCCGACATGATCAGTCGTAGCGTCCCTGGCTATGCACAAATTATTGCCGGTATTGGTTCCTTGGCTAACCAATTTGTTCAAGAGAGAACCATCGTTTACGATCTCGGTTGTTCACTGGGCGCAGCAACACTATCCATTCGAGAACAAGTCCAACAACAAAATTACGAAATAATTGGTATTGATAATTCCGCCGCCATGGTGGGTCGTTGCCAGACGCACCTGGCTTCATTTCGCTCCCCGATTAAAACGTCTATCTACCATGCTGATATTCTGCACTTTGATTTTCGACCCTGCTCATTTATTGTGATTAATTTCACTTTGCAATTTTTAGCACCTGATTCTCGTGCCGCTTTGCTCAATCGTTTATATGAAATGCTGCACCCCGGCGGTGCACTGATATTATCTGAAAAGCTGGCTTTCGATGATGATAAGATGACAAATTTATTTATTCAACAACATCATCTTTTTAAAAAACTAAATGGTTACAGCGAACTGGAAATATCACAAAAACGAGCCGCATTGGAACAGGTGCTGCTCCCTGAAACGCTACAAAAACATATTCAACGTTTACAAACAGCTGGTTTTCAACATATTGGCAACTGGTTTCAACAACTCAACTTTGCTTCGATTCTAGCAATAAAATAAAAACACAAGGTCAAATGATTCGCTCTGAAAATGATTTTAAGCAACTCGAAAATACTGAGCTTGCACCATGGCTACCCTATTTAAAAAAAGGGCTCGAACAACGCCTTAGTCAATACCGGCACGGACAATTGCAACAATGGCAATCATTAATTCAAACGCTACCCGACTTATTAACACCTACTTTCAATATCCAGGGGGAAGTAAATATCGGACTTGCCCAGGAACTTGACAAAGAACAGCATCAACTGCTGGACAACATTATTAAAAGTTTACATCCATGGAGAAAAGGACCCTACGAATTATTTGGTCACTTTATTGATTGTGAGTGGCGTTCCGACTGGAAGTGGCAAAGAATTTTGCCGCACATTACTTCGTTAGCCAATCGGCGCGTGTTAGATATTGGTTGTGGGAATGGTTATCATCTCTGGCAAATGGCTGGCGAGGGAGCAAAACAGGTTGTCGGTATCGATCCGTCGCAGTTATTCTGGGCACAATTTCAATTGTTTAAACACTTCCTGGCTGATTTGCCCGTACATTTATTTCCACTCGGATTAGAACATCTGCCGCTAAACATGTCAGAACATGGTTTTGATACTTTATTTTGTATGGGCGTGCTTTATCACCGACGTTCACCGATCGATTTTTTAGTTCACCTGAAAAATTTAGTTCGAAAAGGTGGCGAGATAATACTGGAAACGCTGGTTATCGAAGGAGATGAAAACCAGGTATTAGTACCCGAGGATAGATATGCCCAAATGCGCAATGTCTGGTTTATTCCATCGCCAGCGGCACTACAGATATGGCTGCATAGAGCTGGTTATAAGCATATTGAACTCATTGATATCAACCAGACTTCCATCCTGGAACAGCGTCAAACTTCAAATATGAACTTCCAGTCTTTGACAGATTTTCTCCATCCGCAAAACCCTCAACAGACTATTGAAGGATACCCTGCCCCAACAAGAGCAACTTTCAAAGCCGACGCCTGAGAACAAAAACTACCAACGCTAAAATCAGTAGCGGAATTGGCGATTTATCTTTAATTTTCTATGCTGTATGCTATAGCCAGACAAAACGAATACGAGAACAGCTTTGTTTGAACATTGGGGTATAAAAAAGCGTATTTTACTCATTGCCGTACTACCCACGGTATTTGTCGCCATATCATTAACCGGGTATTTTATCCATCTTCGTGAACTGGACAAAAGAGCTGATCTTGTGAGTCGAGCCAGTGTCATGTCACAATATTTAGCTTCTACCGGCGCTACGGCATTACAAACGGAAAACAGGGAAGCTATTCTTGAACTTATTTCCAGCACAAAAAAAACCATGACTCATCTTGATAGCATTATGGTTTTTGACCAAAACAATCAGGCTGCTGCTCAGAGCGACAATCGAAAAAAAATTAAAGCTTTGCAATGGCATGGAAATAAACTGCCTACCAGCCAAAAAATAATCTGGAGCAATAATCTGGTTAGAGTATACCAACCTTTTTTTGCCAACCAGCTTCACACTTCCAAATTAGTTCAAAGCCAAGCTAACCAACGCTCTTTTGGCTATTTGGCAATCGAATTAAATACTCATTTCATTCGATTGGAAAGCTATCAAATTTTATTAAAATCATTATTGGTTTTATTCGCCAGTATATTTCTTGGTATCATTTTGGCTAGACGTATGACCCGATCTGTGACTGCACCTATCTTCAGCTTGGTCAAACTGATAGATAAAATTAAATCAGGTGATCTCAATTCCAGGATTGAAATCCATTCTCCAAAAGAACTCAATGCCTTAGGACAGGGAATTAATTCGCTTTCTCGTTCACTAAAAAAAAACCAGCAAGAACTCAATAAGAATATTAATCAAGCAACCGCCGATCTGACACAAACACTCGAAACAATTGAGATCCAGAATGTTGAACTCGATCTGGCAAGAAAACAGGCTCAGGAAGCCAGCAAAATAAAATCTGAATTTCTGGCGAATGTAAGTCATGAAATCAGAACGCCGATGAATGGTGTCATCGGCTTTTCCAATTTACTGTTAAAAACAAAGCTTAATGAAAAGCAGCTCGATTACCTCAACACTATTGAAAAATCTGCCACAGGTCTGCTGGCAATCATCGATGACATACTTGATTTTTCTAAAATTGAAGCAGGTAAAATGCGCTTCGAAGAAAGTGAATTGGACATTAGACTTTCAATAGAGGAAGTGCTTACTTTATTGGCACCCATTGCACAAACCAAAGACCTCGAATTAGTCAATTTTGTTTATGAAGATGTCCCTGACATCATTGTTGGTGATAGTGTGCGGATTCGTCAGATCCTGACCAACTTGATCAATAACGCCATAAAATTTACTGAGTCCG
>CAZKUH010000367.1:0-3252 GCA_964555895.1 uncultured Enterobacterales bacterium | reverse complement strand
GTTGCAATTTTTTAGAAAATCAATTACTTCATTTCTGGACCCTTTAAATTGTATGGATAGTTTTTTTTGTCGTAACTGATAATCGTACATTTTATCATAATATTGCTCGAGAAGAGGAATGATCCAGTTTTCATGTTGCTGAAGCTGATCATTTTTCCGTTGCTCATCAAGGGCGGATTTCATTTTCGATAATAGTTCTCCGGTGAGAACCCCCCCCAGTCTTTTTTCGATTCTTTTTAAGCTGTTTAGCATGTAGTCGCAATATTTTCCCCATCCAGAAATCTCGTCATCTTTGAGATAAACCTGTGATAATTGAGTGACATATTCTTCAATGACAACCGAGACTCTACTACTTAAACTTTCTTCAACCTGAACCACCGGCGAATTTCCCATCGCCACTTTAAATTGAGGCGGCAAAGCATTCTTCCCGATCAGGCGTGATTCATCCTCAATGGCATAACGAGAGTGGGTCTCTTGAAAAAGAGCTGTTTTTTTGAGGATGTCGATGGCCAACAGATTTTCAAAATTTATCTGTACCGGTTGACCATTGGGGAATTGTCCAAAGGCAGAACCCCTGTGATTGGCATATTTTTCAAGATCAAGCGCACAATCAAGTGCATGTATTACTCTTGTTTTTCCTGTTCCCGTTCGCCCGGCAACAATAATCATTTTTTCTGACTGAATAAAACTATCGGTGATTTCAATAAGAAACCGGCGCAAAGCTTTATAACCACCGTCTATTCTCGGGAAGTTTACACCCGCGTCTTCGAGCCATTGCTGGGCAAGGCTGGAGCGCATGCCGCCACGAAAACAATAGAGCGCGCCATGAGCATGTTTTTTACAAAAATGCAGCCATTGTTCAATACGGTGCAGCTTCGTCTGGCCATTAACGAGTTGGTGACCCAGTAAAACAGCTGCATTTTGTCCTTTTAGCTTATAACATCGTCCCACTCGATCTCTTTCAGCATCTTGTAATATGGGAATATTGATGCTGTGAGGAAAAGCCCCTTTTTTGAACTCGATTTCAGCCCTGACATCCAGCAACGGCGTATCATTAAGAAATAAAGCAGTAAAAGCTGATGGTTGGATAAGACGCAAAATTAACTCTGAAATTATGAGACTTGAAGTTTTTACATGCTAACAAACTCTGTAACAGGATGTTGGGTTTTCATCATGCCAAACTTCCAGAATTATTATGGTTGAGAAATATTGAACTACATTTTACCCAATTCTGCGAGTGATGTAATCATCCCCTTGCCGATGATGAAATGGTCCAGAAGTCTAATATCCACTAAAGATAGCGCATTTTTCAATCTTTGTGTGATGTGGCAGTCTGCGATGCTGGGTTCTGCGATTCCTGAGGGGTGATTATGGGCGATGATTAAGGCAGCGGCATTATGTTGCAGCGCATTTTTCACTACTACCCTGGGATAGACTGAAGCCGCATCTATTGTGCCCCTGAATAATTTTTCAAAATGTAAGGGTTGGTGACGATTATCAAGATAGAGCACGGCAAAGATTTCCTCATCATGATGTTGCAGGCGAGATTGCAGAAAAGCACGGGTAGCCTGAGGTGTGGTTAAGGGTTCGGCGGTTTTTAAATCTTCGTAGAAACACCGGGACGCCATTTCCATAATAGCTTGAAGTTGTGCATATTTTGCCAAGCCGAGTCCATGACCTAAACAGAAGGTGTGTTGGTCGGCGTTGACCAGTGCTGACAGGGAGCCAAATTGATTGAGTAATGACCTGGATAATTCGACAGCAGATTGGCCCTTGACCCCGGTGCGTAAAAATATGGCCAATAACTCAGCATCGCTCAAACTTTGCGGGCCTTGTGAGAGTAATCTTTCGCGAGGTCTTTCTTGTTCTGGCCAGTGCTTAATAGACATAACGTCCTCCTTGACGGTTTTTCTGCTTCGAGTGATAACTGAGACTTCTTCCTGAAGTCTATAGCGCATGGTGACGGTCGGCTGCTGGTTTATGATAACCTTTTTATTGGCACGGGTATATACTTAGACTTAGACTTACATCAGTTTAAAACACTAACAAATTTGATAATTGTTCTCATTCAACGTACATTACGGGTGCTGGAAAAAATAATCAAAAAAGTCTAAGCAAAAAGGATATTAAGTGGCTAATTCGATATTAAAAGAACTTCAACGCCGCAATGTTTTTAAAGTGACTGTTGCCTATGCGATAGTAAGCTGGCTCATATTGCAAATAGTGAGCTCTATTTCCCCGATGTTAAATTTACCTGATGTCTTTGGTAAAATGGTGTTGGTGTTATTAATCATTGGCTTCCCTATTGCCCTGATTTTTGCTTGGGCTTTTGAGCTTACACCTGAGGGAGTAAAACCCACCAAAGACGTTGATCTTGATACTTCCATCACCCCTCAAACAAGCCGCAAGATAGATTTTGTTATTATCACGGCATTGGTGCTGATTATTGGCGGATTTTTGGGTGAGCGATTTATTTTTGACGAACCACCGGCTGTTCAGTCGCTATCGCAGCAGGCATCAAAACAGCTTGCAGATACAGTAGCTAAAGGAAATGCTAAGGCAAAAAATACTGAGTTCCCCAGTGGTCAACATAAGTTGACTTTAGGTGTTGCTGTTTTACCTTTCAAAAATATGTCAAAAGATCCCAATAATGCTTTTTTTACAGGCGGTGTCTATGAAGATGTATTGACCTATTTGTCCCGTATCACCCAATTACGCATTATTTCACGAACTTCTATGGAAAAAATTGCCTTAAAGGGCATGGAAATCCCCGCTATCGGCAAATATCTGGATGTCAGCCATGTATTAGAGGGTAGTGTCAGGCGTGCAGGTAACCAGGTACGGGTGACGGTGCAGCTAATCGATGCCAGTGATGATAAACACATCTGGGCGCAGAATTATGACCGTAGCCTAAAAGATATCTTTGCCATACAGACCGAAATAGCCAAAAAAATAGCACAAAAATTAGAAACAAAGCTAACAATACGTCAACAGCAACTACTTGAAAATCAACCAACCACTAATATTAAAGCCTATGATCTATTTTTAAAAGCCAGAGAATTCACTCGGGTCTGGAGAGGTTCAAAAAACTTCAAAAAGCAGATTCCACTACTGGAGCAAGCGCTGCAACTGGACCCGGATTTTGTCGAGGTTCAGGTTAAACTGGTCGAAACCTATGGTCGCATGGCATGGACCGGTGCTGATCCAAATGATATTTATCGGCCGCAGGCTGAAGCACTCAAAAATCAAATT
>CAZKUH010000366.1:0-3255 GCA_964555895.1 uncultured Enterobacterales bacterium | reverse complement strand
GGCATGGCATCAGTAACCAGTATTAAATTTTTGTTGTTTTGCAGGGCAAGTTTAGCTGAAACCACATCGACATGAATACCATCGACAATTAAACCATAAAAAGTGTCCGGATGTAACAAAGCGGCAGCCACCATTCCAGGCTCTCTTGAGCCTAAAGGTGACATAGCATTAAATAAATGGGTAAAGCAACTGGCACCTGCAGAAATGGCAGCAGCCGCTTCTGCGTAACTGCAATTACTGTGTCCCAAACATACCATGACACCGGCTTTAACCAATTGTTTTATATCCTCACAATCTACCATTTCCGGTGCCAGCGTAACCACCACTTGGCCAAGATCCTTACGGTAATATAAGTTTTTTTCCTGGTTGGATAGAGGACGAATATATGGTTCTTTATGCACACCCTTTTTGATCTTTGAAATATGCGGTCCTTCAAAATGAATGCCGATGACACCAGCAGTTTTTTGTTCTATAGCCTGAGAAACTGCATCAGCGGCTAGCAGCATTTTTTCGAAATCATCAGTAATGAAAGTAGCGAGCCAGGCCGTTGTGCCAAATTTTTCATGCGCACTGCCAATCCGTTGCAATGTTTCCAAAGTCGGGGCTTGATTAAATAAAAGGCCACCACCACCATTGACCTGAATATCAATAAAACCTGCCGTCAATATTCCTTTTAGACAAGTTGTATTCTCTGCTATACCTTCTTCAATGGAAGCAATAAATCCATTTTCAATCACCAGCGTTTGCCTGGGTCGAAGTTTTACGCCATCAAAAAGTAATTCTACACTTATCTGTTTTGTTTGCATGTTGAAACCTTGTTCAGCATCAAAGGGTTAAGGTTATTTTTTTTAAACCTCGCGGTCGATCAGGATTATAACCCAACGCCACCGCCGCCCGTTCGAGATCGAGATAAAAACGTTGTAAAACCAGCAAGGGTGCAATCCTCGGGTGGGCATCTTTTATTATTTGATGTAATAAAATATACGCCCTGTTTTTTGCTTTGAGTCCTTCAAGCAATTGTCGATGCACTGCCAGGCTTTCATCATTAATTTCAATATTAATAATGTCCACACCATGTTGTAATAATGCGACAGGACCATGAAGAAACTCGGCGCTACTAAATGCCTCGGCTTGAATAGAACACAGTTCTTTTAATTTTAAAGCAATTTCCATGGCGATAGCATAACCAAAACCCCGTCCCAATATTATCAGTTGGCTGGTATTTTCTAAAGATTTAATGGTTAATTGTTTCTCCGCATGACATGCTTCACTCAATGCCGCTGGCAAATGGTTTAATGCTTTCAATAAAAATGAATCCTTTTTCCAATATGCTACAAGTTGCAACAAAACCGTTAATGTGGCTAAAAAACTTTTTGTGGCTGCTACGGATTTTTCAACACCCGCGTAAATTGGGATAACAAAATCAACAAGCTTGGTTAGTGGGGATTTGATTTCATTAACGATAGCAACACATAAGCCAGCGCTTTGTTGGCTTATCTTTGCCTGTATGACAATATCCGGGCTCTGACCTGATTGAGATAAAATGATCACCAAGACACCAGCTAACTGTAACTTCTTTTTGTAAATGCTGGTTACCGATGGTGCCGCCGAAAAGGTGGGTATGCCCAGTTCAATTTCGATGAGATACTTGGCAAACAAAGCGGCGTGATCGGATGAACCTCGCCCGACTAACATCACCGTATGCGGATTGAATTTTTTTATTCTTTCGACTAGAGCTTTTATTGCTTCAGCATTATGTAGCAATTGTTGTCTGACTTTAATTGGGGTTTGCCGAGCTTCTGTGGCCATTAAACTTGGTTTATTTACCGACTTTTTTTTCTTTTCCAATGTTCGCATACACAGTTACCTTGATTGTTAAATCTAAAGGTCAATTTTCACTTGCACAATGCTTTATGATATATTCTCGATGATCCGGGATTTGAACACAACAATCTTTAATAATTAGCCGCATTTTCTCTAATTGTGAATACATAAAATCCGCCGGCATATTATCCACTAATGGGTGGTATCCCTGAGGAGATATTCCTTGACCGGATAATATAGATAACCAGCTTAACTCATTAAAAAGCTCATTATTATTCCTGAATACACGGCCATTGCTCTGGTATAATTTAATTTTATCATTTAACGAATCAGGTATTTCCATTTCCCTACAATAATTCCAAAAATCAGAATCCGTTCTTTCAGTCTGTTTATAATGCAAAATAATGAAATCCCGAATTTGTTTAAGTTCAATATCACTATAATAATTGAAGGCATCAATATCCGCTTGGCGAAAATATTTATCAGGAAAAAGGCTCAGCAATCGCATAATTGCTGCCTGAATCAACTGTAAACCGGTTGATTCAAGTGGCTCGATAAACCCGGCAGAAAGACCAATAGCGACACAGTTTTTGTGCCAGGATTTCTTTCTTTTCCCATTGACCCAATGAAGCGTTTTCGGTTCTCCGATTGCCTCACCGGGCAAGTTATTTTGTAATATTTGTATGGCTTCATCTTCAGAAAGATGTCTGTTTGAATAAACATGCCCATTACCAACTCGGTGTTGCAAGGGTATTTGCCACTGCCAGCCCGATTGCTGTGCCGAAGAGATAGTATAAGGTTTTAAATCATCAAGCGATTCACAGGCCTGAGCAACTGCACTGTTACAAGGTAACCAATGACTCCAGTCATCAAAACCCGTGTGTAGCGTTTGCTCAATTAACAACGCGTTAAAACCGCTACAGTCAATAAACAAATCAGCAGTTATCATGTCATCGTTTTCCAGGGTAACAGACTCAATAAAACCATTCTCAAGATGCGTCTGCACCTTAGCAACCTTGCCTTCAATGCGAACAACTCCCAACTTTTCCGCAAAAATACGCAGATAATTTGCATAGCGTGAGGCGTCAAAATGAAAAGCATAATTCATGGTCGCTAAAGGCGAATTAGCTATGTTGACGGGACGGGTGAATTTATTTTCTTTTGCTGCACGACCTTCCAAACAGTAGTCCAGTAAATCATGATGATGACCTTGAGACTCACCTTTGAGCCAATAGTGGTGGAAAGGTACACCATTCATATTGGCACCATAAGGACCAAAAGGATGCATATATTGGTGATCCATCTTGCGCCAGTTAACAAACTCAATCCCGAGCTTGAAGGTACCTTGGGTATATTTGAGAAAATCATTTTCATCACCACTCGGTGGCGCAGGCCGACATGCTGGCCGCCCATCGCGGCGCCAGAATCCGC
>CAZKUH010000365.1:0-3263 GCA_964555895.1 uncultured Enterobacterales bacterium | reverse complement strand
CTTTATAATTATAAATTTCACCATTCACACTAATCCAGACCGATGCATCTTCATTACACATGGGCTGCTTACCAGCATCGCTTAAATCAATAATGGATAAGCGCACATGCCCCAGCCCAACACCGTCCTCAATAAAACACCCTTCACCATCAGGGCCGCGATGCCGCATGGCATGATTCATGCGTTGAATTCGTTTTTTTAACGAGGTTTGCTCACAAGCACCTACAATGCCCGCTATACCACACATCGACCTAAATCATCCTTGTTTCGACAAAATAAAGACATTGCATTTATCATTTTTTTACTATTACGTGCAATAAAAAAACTCACCTCTTACACGCCACAATCCAAGTAGTGATTGGATACTCTGGATCATTATAAACGGCTATTCTATGCAAAGGGTGGTCAGGATGGGAAGGAACCAAGTGATGCCTAAGCCCCATAAAAACAAACAATAATGCTGATCGATTTCCCCATCCCCCGCAATCGACGACCTCCATACCTTCCATATCCTCCATCATCCCACACAGTGCATCAGGGGTAAAACGCCACCAATCAATTGGATAACAATGCACTGGATTCAGAAAGCATGTTGTGTGTATAAGAACACCTCCTGGCCGCAAAACACGTATTGATTCTTGGATAGCTTTAAAAGGATTTCGTACATGCTCAAGAACCTGATCAGCTACGACCACATCAAAGCTAGAGTCTGGAAAAGGAAGTGCTTGAATATCCGTCTCAGGGTAAAATGTCTGCACCACTTCGGCAGAAGGGGGCGCAATCATTTGCACGATAGGTCCAACACCACTGACAGATAAAACTTTCCCCTCCACCTTGTGATGGGCAAGCACTTCAGCCAAATGTTGATACATAAAATAGCGAATAATCGTAAATGGAGACCGACGATTATCACTCAGAAACTTCAATCTTGGCCACTTAAGCCACCATATAAAATAAATTGGCAACGAGAAAATACGCCGTGAAAAATTTGACATTACAGACCCCCTCACAAAAAAGTTAATACCTAGCATATCGGAGCCCAACATGATGGGGTAATAATCCCGTGATTTATTCGTTTAGCGGTCAGATTACCAATATACTTGACCATATTGCAGTATGCATTACCCGTCCAACAGCGTAAAAATGATGAAGCCGAACCGTTACCTCCGAATCACGATGCAGCATCGCATCATTCATATGTTGCAGCCTCTTCTGTGGCGAACATTCAGGGAAACCTAGAGCAATGATCCTGACAATACCACACACACTCTCTTCAGTGACCATCCTTTGATGCAGGTTTAGCCATCATCTTCTCCATAAACACAATGCTACTCGAAGCTTCCTTTGACCATGTCCGATTCTGCAAAACATACGATTTTGATCGCCTAATGCATTCATCATTCTCCCCAGCTTTATCGAGTAAAGCATTAACAATCGCATCGGACATCGCTACCGCATCTTCAGGGGGAATAACAAATATTAACTCTTTTAGCAAAGCTGATGTGGCTGTTTCTGGAAGGTCGGTAATAATGACAGGGCGCTCAGCTGCCATCGCCTCCCACAGCTTGGTTACAAACGAACCATTCTGAAGTTTTATCCTTCGTTTTAACAAAGGAATGACCGACAGGTCAGATGCAGCTAACCAATAAGGCATCTTTTCATATGGCCATACACCAGCAAATACAACTCCGCCCTCAATCCCCTCTTCTTCAACCCAACGCTCAGCATTTAAGCGCTCCACACCATCGCCCACCAACAATAATTGCATATTAGGCAGCTTTGCCAAAGCTAGAGAAAAAGCTCTAATGAGAGTCTTTAAGTCATGATGAGGATGAAAACTTCCAGTAAAAAGAACCAACTGATGATCCAATGGCAAGTCCAACTCCTGACGCGCCATGCTCTTCTCAATATTTCCAAACAGACCTGCATTAACACCTAACTCTTGTGCAACGACTTTCCCGCTTGAAATGCTATATTCACGAACAATATTATCCACATTTCCCTGAGTGCTGACAACAATACCTGCAGCTTTATCAAACAGGGTCTGCTGTGCAACTCTAATCTTCTGTAGATCAGATTCTGTAGCGCCTAAGCAGACCATATCATCTATAGCCCAGCCATTCACCTCAACAAATAGAGGTAAATTCAACCACTTGCAAAAATGTATCAACAAAGGCGGTCGCTCCATTTCACGAACATAGAGCACATCAAAAGGTGAAAGCCTATGCTGAAACCATATCTTCAAGTAACTTTCAAAGAAAAAACACCACTGCCGAAGACGATCAAAACCCCACCATTTAATCCAAACGTGCTTCACGCCTTTCCAACAATGAGGCTCAAGTGGCTCTGGTAGCACAAGCGTAACATCATGCCCCTGATCAGCCCACTGCTCAGCAATCTCGCGCGTATGAATTAAACATGCGTTTGAAACATCCAGTTCAATCAGTGCTAAATATGCAATTCTCACCTTAAAGACTAACCTCTCCCTTCTTTTCGTACTATGCAAATATACCAATAGGGATAATTTCTAATAAATGGCAACCTAGAAAAAACACGATGTGCAAGGCTTGTTTCAAATATTTCCTGACAAAAAGACCAAGGAAAAAACCATGTTGGGAACTGATAAAACAGGCCATCACGGGCTATAGTGGAAAACCCACTCTCTTTAAACATCTGCTCAAAATCAGAAATTTTCATAAAACGATTCTCAAACCATGGAAGATGAAGCGCTGAAAATTCCCGGAAATGTTCCTCTTCACTAAGATAAATTGGCTTACCACACTTTTTCATCTCAGACAAAGAGCGCAAAGTCATGCTAGGAACCGATACTATCCATACACCATCGAATTCTAGCACCCTGTTTACTTCACCCATCATCCTTTGCATATCTGGCACATGCTCAAGCACTTCCATACTAACTACCGTTGAAAAAGCGCCATCCTGAAAAGGTAGTTGATTACCATCCGCGTGTACGGAAGCAACACCTCCTCTTTGCGCAAGGGCTAGCCTCTCTAAGTTTAAATCAACACCAATACCACCCAAACCGCTGCGAAGTAATAATGCGCCTTCGCCACATCCCAAGTCTAACAGTTGGCCGCCTTGATGTTTCCTGCGTAGCCAATAGGTCATTCGTTTTAACAGCACCAAAGCCCACGACCCTTCTTTATAACGCGTCGCAGAAACTTCCCCAAGAGGTCTAATCTCTTTCTCTACATTTAAACTTAAATGATTTTTCTTCATATCAAGAAAAACATTTAATGCTT
>CAZKUH010000364.1:0-3266 GCA_964555895.1 uncultured Enterobacterales bacterium | reverse complement strand
GTGAAAATTAAATACTGGAATATTGATGATATAAATAACAACAAAACTTCCAGCAAGTTTATCGAAAAAATTTCACACACTATAGCAGAATCAGATGGGCCTGTTGAGGCTATAGATTTAGCCATGAGAAAAGCACTTGAACCTGTTTTTCCCGCATTGCAATCAATTAAATTGACGGATTATAAAGTACGAATTTTAGATCCGGAAAAAGCGGCCTCGGCGACTACAAGGGTCTGGATCGAAGCCTCCGATGAAAAAAATGTCTGGAGTACGGTGGGTTGTTCTTCCAGTATCATTGAAGCCAGCAGCTATGCTCTGGCAGATATCTTTGAATTATTTTTACTTAAAAACACAAACGGGAGATCAAAACATGGCTATCAAGCAGCCTGAATTAATTTGGCATAACGGACAATTTATACCATGGATGAATGCACAGGTGCATGTGTTGTCACATGCGATACATTATGGTTCTTCAGTTTTTGAAGGCATTAGAGCTTATCCAACAAATGCTGGCAGTGCAGTTTTTCGCTTAAAAGAACATATCGAACGATTTTTTGATTCGGCCAAAATCTACCGGATGGAAATTCCTTATTCGCTGGAACAATTAATGGCTGCCTGTAAAGAGAATTTACAAGTCAATGATTTGATCAATGCATATCTTCGCCCCGTTGCTTTTCGGGGTTACGGTGCGGTGGGCGTGGTTCCAACAGCTGAAAACCCAGTGGTGGTGAGTATTGCTTCTTTTGAATGGGGCTCTTATCTGGGTGAAGAAAGTCTGGAACAAGGTGTCGATGCTGGTGTTTCTTCCTGGAATCGGGTGGCACCGAATACCATCCCTACAGCAGCAAAAGCTGGGGGTAACTATTTATCTTCACAATTAATTGGTGAAGAAGCAAGACGTCATGGTTATGCTGAAGGGATCGCGCTTGATACTCAGGGTTATATCAGCGAGGGTTCGGGTGAAAATATATTTATTGTAAAAAAAGATGTTATTTATACACCATCACTGTCATCGGCAATTTTACCCGGGATCACTCGAGATACCATTATTACTCTGGCAGAGGACATGGGTTACAAGGTGATTGAGACGCAATTAGCGCGAGAAGCATTATATCTGGCAGATGAAGTCTTTATGACGGGAACGGCTGCAGAAATTGTTCCGGTAAGATCGGTAGATGCGCACAAAGTCGGCCAAGGTGGCCGTGGTGAAATTACCGCCAAATTACAAAAAGCTTTTTTTGGATTATTTACCGGTGAGACAGCTGACAAGTGGGGCTGGCTAGATCATGTAGATTTTTCCGTGGACACAAAACCAAAAGTTCAGGCAAATGTTCAGGCCGTTTGATTTAAATACCATCCTGAAAATAACCTGGCGCAGTTGAATTAATACATATATACCCGCATTTTCAGGTGTCACGGGTATATGTAAGTAAAACAACGCAGGACAGGTAGAATAGAGTAAAAAATATGCCCAATTATCGTTCAAGAACAACGACTCATGGTCGCAATATGGCAGGTGCTCGTGCATTATGGCGAGCGACTGGCGTTAAAGATGAAGATTTTGGAAAACCCATTATTGCAGTCTGTAATTCATTCACACAATTTGTGCCGGGGCATGTACATCTAAAAGATGTCGGTCAACTGGTGGCCGGAGCTATTGAAGAGGCTGGCGGAATTGCCAAGGAATTTAATACCATTGCGGTGGATGATGGCATTGCCATGGGACATTCCGGCATGCTTTATAGTCTACCTTCCCGAGAACTTATTGCTGATTCTGTTGAGTATATGGTGAATGCGCATTGTGCTGATGCGCTGGTGTGTATTTCAAATTGCGACAAAATAACGCCAGGCATGTTGATGGCGGCACTTCGCTTAAATATCCCGGTGGTATTTGTCTCTGGCGGGCCTATGGAGGCGGGGAAAGTCAAACTATCGGATCAGTTAATTAAAATCGATCTGGTCGATGCCATGATTGCGGCTGTGGATGATAATGTGGCTGATGAACAAAGCGAGCAGATCGAACGCTCAGCTTGCCCAACCTGTGGTTCGTGCTCTGGTATGTTTACGGCAAATTCCATGAATTGCCTCACCGAGGCTCTGGGATTATCTTTACCTGGAAATGGTAGTTTATTAGCCACACATAAAGATAGAGAGCAATTATTTTTAACGGCTGGGCGTTTGATTGTTGATCTTTGCCAGCAATATTATGAGCAGGACAAAGACGCCGTTTTACCGTTAAATATAGCCACAAAAGACGCTTTTGAAAATGCCATGGTGGTTGATATTGCGATGGGGGGTTCAACCAATACCGTGTTGCATTTGCTGGCAGCCGCACACGAAGCCAAGGTAGATTTTACTATGGCGGATATCGATAAGTTGTCGCGTAAAATTCCCAATCTGTGCAAGGTGGCTCCGGCAACGCCAAAATATCATATGGAAGATGTACATCGTGCGGGTGGTGTTTTCGCCATTTTAGCCGAACTCGAAAAAGCTGCATTATTACATGAAAATTGTGCCACCATTCATTGTCCCACATTGAAGCAGGCGATAAAAAATTGGGATATTTTAAATCCAGAAAACAAACAAGCACAAAAAATGTATCGTGCGGGTCCTGCAGGGATAGCCACCCAGATACCTTTTTCTCAAAACTGTCGTTTTGAACAACTCGACACCGATCGCAAATCTGGGTGTATTCGTGCGATTGAAAATGCTTATAGCAGGGAAGGAGGCCTGGCGGTTTTGTCCGGCAATCTAGCCGTTGATGGTTGTATTGTAAAAACTGCGGGCGTCGATGAATCTATCTGGAATTTTAAAGGTACAGCCGTGGTGTTTGAATCTCAGGATGATGCTGTTAGCGCTATTTTAGATGATCAAATAGTAGCAGGGGATGTGGTTGTTATTCGTTATGAAGGACCGAGAGGTGGCCCGGGAATGCAGGAAATGCTTTATCCTACCAGCTACTTGAAATCCAAGGGACTGGGTAAGCAGTGCGCGCTTATTACCGACGGTAGATTTTCTGGTGGTACTTCTGGTTTATCTATTGGCCATGTGTCACCAGAGGCGGCCAGTGGTGGTTTGATTGCACTGGTTCAATCGGGAGACAATATTCTCATCAATATCCCGCAGCGTTCGATAGTTTTGAATATTTCCGCGCAAGAATTAAAGCGGCGAGAAGAAAATATGCTTGCGAGAAAAAATCCCTGGCAACCCCAAAAAAGGCAAAGAAAAATCTCTACAGCTTTAAAGGTTTATGCCAAAATGGCATC
>CAZKUH010000363.1:0-3268 GCA_964555895.1 uncultured Enterobacterales bacterium | reverse complement strand
GTCGAAGCCCGACTGACGGCCGATTTCACGGGCACCGACGGCGCCGCCGGCCGGCTAAAGTTTTGCAATGGATTTTCATTGACAATAATCAGGTCTGCCAGTTTCCCCACCACAACTGATCCGATTTTGTCTGCCATGCCCAATGCTTGGGCACCATTTATGGTCGCTGATTTGATCACTTCCAAAGGATGAAAGCCAGCTTCTTGTAAAAGTTCCAGTTCACGAATATAGGCGAAACCATAAATTTTATAGATATAGCCTGCATCTGAGCCTGTGGTTACCCTGCCGCCGTGATTTTTATAATCATTTAAAAAAAGCATCCAGCGTTTAAAATTATTTTTCCAGTTAATTTCATCTGCCGTCGTCCAGTCAAACCAGAAAGAGCCGTGCGCATACCGACTGGGCTGAAAAAACTGCCATAATTTCGGCAAAGTATAATCTTTGTGCCAATCGGCATTCCGTTCCCGCATCAAATCTCTGGCGGCTTCATAAATGGTCAGTGTAGGGTCAATGGTGAAATCCAACGCTATAAGCTCATCTCTGACTTGATTCCACTTTGCACTCCCTGGCTTGGCACTTTGCAACCACAGTTTTCCGGCCTCAGCGAAACGGTGCTGTTCATTATTGTAATTATAATCCAGCGGGTAATTTTGCATGATTTGCTTGGTAAACATAGCCTCGGGCAAACCATACCAGTGTTCCATGCTGGTGAGGCCCATGCGCGCACTGTCTAGGGCATTGAGGTGGGTCACATCAAGTTGTGCATGATGCATCATGGTTTTTAATTGATGTTTTTTAGCTTCATCAATCGCCGCTTTGATTATTAAAGGGTTTGCACCGAAAAACTTAATGCCTTTGGCACCCTTCCTAGCTATTTCTTTTACCCATTTAATGGCTTGTTTTGCCGTGGTAATAGGTTTTTTTCTACCCAGACCAAAACCAAAATAAGGAATAATCCTCGGTGCTGTGATACTGTTATGCTGGCTTTTTTTGACATGTGCCATAGTCCATTTTATGCCATTAAAACTACCTGGCTCTCTGACCGTGGTGATGCCATGGGCCAGCCATAGTTTTAACACATACTCTGCGGATGTTCCCTGGATATCTCCGCCCATATGTCCGTGCATATCAATAAAGCCTGGCAAAACATATTGTCCGCTAATATCTATTTCTTTATCACCCTTGTTGGCTTTAGGGCGTTTTTTAATGATGGGCACTCCCGGATTACCCACATTAACAATTTGTGTGATGATGTTTTTTTCAATAACAATATCCACCGGACCTATTGGCGGCGCACCTTCTCCATTAATGAGAATGCCCCCACGTAAAATTAATTTATTATAGGGGCCTTCGCCCCGATGCCGTTCGGGTGCTTGCAGAGGCGTTGCAAAAGAACTCAGGGTAAAAGAGGACAGTAAAATAACGATTAAAAAAAGACCGTTGTTTTTTAGTTTGATCAAAGAACTATCCTCATTGAATGATTTAAAAAGACGTTCTGCGATACTCCCGATATTCAGGATTCCAGAAGTTTTGTTCGATGGCCTGCGCCAATACAGACTCATCTACTTTAGTTGCTACACCTTCTTCCATCGCTTGTATTCCAACAGCCAGTGCAATTTTTTTACTCACCTCGCGAATATGTTCAAGAGAAGGCAGTAACTCATTGCTTTCGCCGGTAACAAGGGGAGACGTTGCAGCCAATGCTTCGCTGGATCGCATAAACATTTTTTCGGTAACCCGAGCGGCTTTGCTAGCAATAACGCCCAAGCCTAAACCAGGGAAAATGTAACTATTATTACATTGTACGATAGTATGTTTTACCCCATTATATTCTACTGGGTCGAAAGGAGAACCGGTCGCCACGATGGCATGACCCTCTGTCCACTGATAAATATCTTCAGGTTCGGCTTCTGCTTTTGAGGTGGGATTCGACAGTGGTAAAATAATAGGTGTTTTACACTCAGCGTACATGGTTTTTACCACGGCTTCACTGATTAAGCCTTTTTGTCCGGAAACACCGATAATAATGGTTGGTTTTACTTCTCGTACCACGTCAAGCAAGGTTATTTTATCACCCTCAGTAGCCCAGTTACTAACATCAACCCTTGCCTTGGCAAATTTTTCCTGGAAAGGTCTTAAAGTTTCCATATCTTCTGTGACCAATCCACGGCTGCTGGTGAGAAATATTTGTTTTAGCGCATCTGCTTCTGCTAATCCTTCTTTTTGCATATAAGCACTGATTTGTGAGGCAATACCACAACCGGCTGAACCGGCCCCGACAAAGACGACACGATGATCGCGCATCCGGGTTTTTTGCGCCATACATGCCGCCAACAAGGTACCGACTGTAATGGCCGCTGTTCCCTGTATATCATCATTAAAACAACAAACCTGATCTTTATATTTTTCTAGGAGCGGCGAGGCATTTTGTTGTGCAAAATCTTCGAACTGTATCAAGGCATGTGGCCAGCGATGATGGACACATTCTATAAAATCATTAACAAAATTGAAGTACGCTTCCCCGGTAATTCGTTCGTGTTTCCACCCCATATATAGTGGGTCATCTAGTAGCTCCTGATTATTAGTGCCAACATCGAGAGTAACCGGTAAGGTATAAGCGGGACTTATGCCACCACAGGCTGAATAAAGTGCCAATTTACCGATAGGGATCCCCATACCGCCAATACCTTGGTCACCAAGCCCGAGGATTCGACCACTGTCAGTCACTACAATAACTTTTACATTTTGTTTAGTGGCATTTTGTAGCATTTCTTCGATATGATGGCGGTGAGGGTACGAGATAAACAAACCTCGTTTTCTGCGATAAATTTGTGAAAATTTCTGGCAAGCCAAACCCACGGTAGGGGTGTAGATGATGGGCATCATTTCAACAATGTATTCTGTCACCAATCGGATATATAAAGTCTCATTGGTATCCTGAATATTCCTTAAATAAATATGTTTATCCAGATCATCATGAAAGCTGCAAAACTGCTCATAAGCCCTACCGAGTTGATCCTCAATGGATTCAATTTTTAATGGTAATAAACCTTCCAGATTAAATGACCGCCTCTCATCTTGGGTAAATGCACTACCTTTATTCAGCAAAGGAGTCTCCAGCAGTACTGGACCTGCATACCGGATATACAAAGGACGTCTTTTATTCTTGGATTTATTCATAATATTTCACACTATTTTTGATGAGGCATTTAGCATGATTCTTTGCCAACAATGCCCACAGTTAGGATATATGAAACCATAGGGGATC
>CAZKUH010000362.1:0-3279 GCA_964555895.1 uncultured Enterobacterales bacterium | reverse complement strand
TTTCTTACAGCAACTTCACCACTATCGAGATAAACTGCTCCTAAAATAGCTTCTATGGCATCAGCCAAAATGGACTCTCTTCGAGAACCACCACTTTTCAATTCACCTTGGCCCAATTTTATAAAGCGGGACAAATTTAAATCAAGTGCAACTTCAGCCAATGACTCACCTTTGACTACATGCGCTCGCAACCGACTCAATTCCCCTTCTGAGGCTTTATCAAATCTATGATATAACAAGTCGGCCACGACAAAACCCAAAATAGCATCACCAAGATATTCCAGACGTTCATTATTTTTTGCGCCCAGACTCCGGTGTTTTAATGCCAGATCAAGTAGCCATTTATCCGCGAATTGATAATCCAGCAATTTTTCCAGTTTTGATGAATCTTCAGCCACTGGGAATTGTCGCTTCTGTTTCAAAAATTGCCATCACATAAAATGCACCTGCAAAATGTTTTTTTGCAGCATACTTTACATGTAACGTTTTGCTGCCATCATCATTAAAAATAATTTCCATATTTTCGGCCGTCACATTACTTATGGCTGTACCCACATTCAGACGTTTGCTAAAGTTTCTTAAAATTTTACGCTTTTTCCATTTGTAAGCATTTTCATCTTTCGCCAGACCTTCAACCGCATGGATAACCTCAAAACGTTCCATATAAATAGGGACCATTTTCATCGCAAGCAAAGCAAAAAAACCGATAAGAGCAAAAACTAATAACCAACCAATGGATGTCATACCCTGTTGGTTATTTTTACTATTGTAAAATGTTTGCATAATAACTCCTATTTAGCTTCAGACCAACGATTTGCACAATGATATTCAAAACCATCTAACAAATGATAATCCGTCTAGTCTAATTAATCATACCGATACGGGAAAAATCAATAAAATATTTATTTTTACTGTTCCAGTTCATCCAGATAATAACAGCTTTTCCCACTAGATTTTCTTCAGGAACAAAACACCAGAATCGACTGTCGGCACTATGCTCTCGATTATCTCCCATGGCAAAATAATGCTTTTCAGGTACAACCCATTCGTTTTGACCTTGCATACAGCGATACTCGAATTGTTGTTCAAAACTGTAAGCTGGGATACGGTTATCGTGCAGTATCGGGTGTTTTACCCCCAATAAATCTTCTTCCACAATATCCAGATTCCTTTTTTCTTCTCGATCGAAGTAACCACCACTCGCGATCATTTTAGTCTCAATTTTTTTTATCTCAGGACATGTTTCCACAGACGTTGTACAACGAGGTTTAATATAAAGTGTCCTGTTTCTATAAATAATGGTATCTCCAGGCAGACCCACTACACGTTTAATGTAATCAACCTTTTCAGAATCCTGCAAGGTTTCCCAGGGTTTACCAGGGTATCTAAAAACAAAAACATCCCCTCGCTGCGGAGAGCCGGTATCAAAAATCTTAGTGTTGATGACGGGTAATCTTATGCCATAAGCAAATTTATTCACCAGCACAAAATCACCAATTTCAAGCGTTGGCTTCATCGAGCCAGAGGGTATTTTAAAGGGCTCAAACAGAAAAGATCGAAAAATTACAATAATTAAAATTATGGGGAAAAATGCTTTAGCATATTCAACAATAACTGGTTCTCTTGAGACCGCATCGAAGGCAATTTGCGGCAGTGAAGTATGCTCTTCTTTTAATTTTTTTACAGCTTTGCTTCTTTTGCTCGCCCAGAATATCCTATCAACTAACCAAATGATGCCACTAACGACCGTGGCAATAATTAATACCAATCCATAATTTACCGAATCTGAAAATGAACGGAATAATACAAATATGAGTAATAGTGGAAATAAAAATTTTGACACTTCAACATAGGAAGGCTCTTTGGCTATCTCATTGACTTTTTCTTCGTCATGATTACCCGATTTCACCAGTTTAACGACAGCCCTTCTTCTTGCTGGCTCCCAGATGACGATATCCAACAAACCAATAATTCCGGCAATCAAAGTGGATACGTTTAAAATTAGAGTTAAGCTCATCAATACTTCCTATTTCAATTATTTAATCTTTACCTACAGTTAAAACGGCGAGAAATGCTTCCTGTGGAATTTCAACTCTGCCGATTTGCTTCATTCTTTTTTTACCCGCTTTTTGTTTTTGTAACAGTTTCTTTTTCCGGGAAATATCGCCACCATAACATTTGGCTGTGACATTTTTTCTTAATGCTTTTACTGTTTGTCTGGCAATTATCTGATTACCAATGGTGGCTTGAATCGCAACATCAAACATTTGACGAGGGATAAGTTCCCGCATTTTATCGACAAGATCCCGCGCCCTATTTTGAGAGAATTCTCTATGCACGATACTCGCCAGTGCATCTACCTTATCACCATTGATTAATAAATCCATTTTGATGACATCGGCTACGACAAATTTTTTAAAATTATAATCTAAAGAAGCATAACCGCGACTGGTTGATTTTAATCGATCAAAAAAGTCCAGTACCACTTCGTTCATTGGTAGCTCATAGGTCAAAGCGACCTGATTCCCAAGATATTCCATCTTAATTTGTGTGCCACGCTTTTCAGCACACAAGGTGATCACCGAGCCAACATATTCTTGTGGTACCAGGATATGTGCTTCCACAACAGGTTCTCTGATTTCTTCAACATAATTTACATCAGGCAATTTTGACGGATTATCAACAGCCAATATTTCATTTTTATTGGTCAAAACTTCATAAATTACTGTGGGTGCTGTGGTGATTAAATCCAAATCATATTCACGCTCAAGGCGTTCCTGAACAATCTCCATATGTAACATACCCAGGAAGCCACAACGGAAACCAAAACCAAGCGCAGTTGAACTTTCAGGTTCATAAAATAAGGAAGCGTCATTTAAACTAAGCTTCCCCAAGGCATCTCGAAAATTTTCATAGTCATCTGAGGAAACTGGAAAAAGACCGGCATAAACCTGTGGTTTAACTTTTTCGAATCCCGGCAGCATCTGCTTAGTGCCATTTAAAGCGTGGGTGATGGTATCCCCGACAGGCGCACCATGAATTTCTTTGATTCCTGAGACTATATAACCAACATCCCCAGCTCGAAGATAGGCACTTTTTTCTCTTTTAGGGGTAAACACCCCTACCTGATCTACCACATGTACATCACTGGTAGACATAACTTTCATTTTTTCACCGGGTTTCAAGGTACCGTTTTTTATTCTCACCAGTGAGACCACACCTAAGTCAGGATCCACTGGCGGAATACCTACACGTTGAGGTTCAAGAGGGAGTGTAAGA
>CAZKUH010000361.1:0-3303 GCA_964555895.1 uncultured Enterobacterales bacterium | reverse complement strand
ACAGGGTTTTTTAATTAATAGTTTTCTGAGACGGCAGGGAATGGATGTGGATGCTCAACCGAATAGATTCTTTCTTGCTGCTGAATTAGCGAAACAGAAATTAGCTCCGAAGGCCAACTATAATTTTCCGTTTGAAGTCAGCTATGGTTATCATTTTGATGCCAGTTTAGTGGGGCAATTATTGAAAGAAAAAGCATTGCACCAAGGTGTGAAACATATATCAACCACCATTACGGATGTGAAACTTAAAGAAAATGGAGAGATTCAGAGCCTGGTTGATCAGCAAGGCAATCTATTAGCCGCAGATTTCTTTGTTGATTGTAGTGGTTTCAGATCGGTTTTAATGCAAAAAACTTTGCAAGTTCCTTTTATTAGTTATGCGGAAAATCTCTTTAATGATGCTGCGGTCACTCTACCGACCGTTGGCAATAAACAACTTAATTCGCAAACGATTTCGACAGCACTAAAAAATGGTTGGGCTTGGGATATTCCTTTGCAAAATCGCACCGGTAACGGTTATGTCTATAGCCAACAATTTTGCACTGCAGATGAGGCTGAAACAGAATTAAGGGAAAAGTTGGGTTTGCTTGACGCGGATGTCGAAGCCCATCATTTGAAAATGAAAGTGGGACGAATTGAGAATCATTGGTACAAAAACTGTCTTGCTGTTGGATTGTCACAAGGGTTTATCGAGCCATTGGAGGCTACCGCTTTACATATTGTGCAGGATACTATTCAAAATTTCATCACTCTTTTTGAAAAAGGAGATTTTACCAATCAAAATGAGGCGCAGTTTAATCAGGTGGTTAACGCTCGATTTGAAGGGATTCGAGACTATATTGTGGCGCATTATCGGGTGAATAGTCGCGAGGATTCAGATTACTGGATTGCTAATGGAGAGAATTCCAGGATATCCCAAACATTGGTAGATATTTTAAATTGCTGGATAAAAGGTGGGGATTTAAATAAAGAAATCGAACGACTAGAGATAGGCAAATTTTACCCGGTTGTTTCCTGGCATTGTTTATTTGCGGGTTACGGTGTTTTTCCTGAGCAAAATAAACTAAAATCCGCATCCGGGAAAATGAAAAATATTGATCTCAACGCCATTGATGATTTTATCAAACGTTGTGCCTTAAATTTCAAATCTCAAAACGAAATATTGAACTATCATTAAACCGTCTGAAATACCTGTTTTAAGGGTGTTGGCGGAAATTGTAAAATTATCAAGAGGTAGAATAAATGAAATATCGGCGATATCTTTGTCAAGTCTGTAACCTTATTTATGATGAAGCTGAAGGTTGGCCGGACGATGGCATTGCACCGGGAACAAAGTGGAAAGATGTTCCCGAAGATTGGGCTTGCCCTGATTGTGGCGTGATGAAGGAAGATTTTGAAATGTTGGAAATTTCCTGATTTTTTTGTGATCGACGAAGTTGCTGAGATTAAAACGGTTTTACCACTGCCAGGATGACTATAGCAATTAAAGGTATGACGGGAATTTCGTTGATCCGCCTGAAAAAAACTTCAGTTCTTTTATTGCTATGGCTGGCAAAGGTTGTCATTAGTTTACCGCAATAAAGATGGAACCAGATGAGAAATAACAAGAAAAGTAATTTCGCGTGAAACCAATAAGCCGATCTAAACCATTCCCAACCTAGTAAATACATCATCCAGGCGCCTAGCAATAGCGTAGCGATGGCACCCGGTGTAGTAATGGCATAGTAGAGTTTCCGCTCCATAACGCAAAAACGATCGTATGAATCTTCAGTTTTTGCCATGGTGTGATAGACAAACAGTCTCGGTAAATAAAACAACCCGGCAAACCAAGTGACCATGGCGATGATATGAAAAGCTTTTATCCAAAGAAGCATAACAATCTCTAATTTAAGGTAATAGCAGTATTATTACTTTGGTATCAGTTGCTGTCCATTATTTTACGCAGTTTATGGAGAATTTTTGCTGTTCATTTTTTTACGGCTGCGGGCAAGGTTGCTTGTCCTGTGGAATTTGCATGATTTCTTCACAGAGTCTTTCGCCAATCCTTAATATGGCCAAAAGCATACCTTCAGCTTGATTGTGGTCGGTACGTGCGCCAACATAACAAGGACGGATTGCTAATGCTCCAGCTACCCTGGTCGTACTAGGCATATAGGTATTTTCTCTTATCAAGCGGCGGTGTATTCTTTGATTTAACTGATTGATATCTTGAATGTTATTGTTAATGTAACGGAAGCAGCATATAGATAGGGTTGGTTCGACAAGGACTTCGAGGTTGGGATGAGTTTGACAAAAGTCCGATAAATAGCGAGCCATATTATTATGACGAATGACCCTTTGGCGCATGCCGTCTACACCTATTTCCTTGAGCATTGCCCAAACCACCACACCGCGACAAGGTGCACTGAGTTCAACGCCATAATCATAATAAGGGATACCAAAATCATCTAAAGAATGTTCAATAGCCGGAGCTATTTCGCTGCCTTGATCGACAGAACCTTCGAGGTAATCGGCGGGTTCCTGGGTAAAGGCACGTTTTAATAAGTCACGGTCACGCACAAAAGTGGCTGCAATCCCGATGGAAGCTCCGAGCCATTTATGGGGATCAACAATGACTGAATCTGCATATTTAAGTCCCTCAAATAGCGGCGCTAACCGCTCATCGAGAATTCCCGGCAGACCATAAGCCCCATCAACGTGAAACCAGATCCCTTTTTCTTGAGCGATTTTCCCAATATCTAATAACGGGTCAATGGCGCCGGTGTTAGTTGAACCGGCATTGGCCACAATTGCCAGTGGCATAATATGCTTGTTGATATCTCTATTTATGGCCTCTAACAAATCTGTCACCAGCAGACGTCCCTGATTATCGCAGGCAATCGGTTTTATCGCTCGCCGGCCAATACCCAAAACACCGCCTGATCGCTGAATGGTGTGATGGCACTCTTCACTGGCATAGATACTGACCTGTCTATCGACTCCATTTTCTGCCGGATCATGGCCCGTTTTTTCAAAAGCATACTGACGGGCAGCCCCTAGAGCGATAAGGTTGGCGACCGAACCGCCACTACTATAAACACCTTTCATGTGTCCCAGATTGAACATTTCCGCTAACCATTCAAGTGAGAGTTCTTCGAGAAAATTAAAAGCTGTGCCCAAATATCGTTGGGGGGAAGCGATGTTTGCGGCAGTAAAAGCCAAAGCTGAAGCTGTGGTGGCGCCAGTGGTGATAAATGAACTGAAACCAGGATTGGGGACAGGAGAACCATTTGGAATCACTTGTTGAGAAAGCTCTTTGAGCAT
>CAZKUH010000360.1:0-3323 GCA_964555895.1 uncultured Enterobacterales bacterium | reverse complement strand
TGCTTTTATTATTGCTGATTAAATAAAGTAAGCCATTGTTTGAAGCCGTGGGAGAATTTAAAAGCCTGGATGATGCTGATTGAGTGTACCTTGCAAAATTATCAAGTTCTGAGAGTAAATAATTAAAAGCAGTCGTATGTAGAATACAAGTACTATCATAGATATTGCTGAGCTTGGGATAATACAAGCCAAAATCATTGCCTGATGCTTCGGCACAAAGTGAGGTGTTTTCTTCGTACAGCGCCACCTCAAAACCTCTCTGAGCGAGTTTACAGGCGGTTATGATCCCGGCCAGGCCTGCTCCGACGATAAGGATGGATTGTTTCTTTCTGCAAGTGCCACTGCTGCTTTCCAAGCTAAAGTTAGGGTTGTTTTCCAGGTGAGCACAAATCATTTCTCTTTTTTGTCCAAAACCTGTTATTTTAGTCACTTGATATCCACTCGAAATTAAATCACGCCGGAGTTGAGATGAAGCACTAAAAGTTGCCAGTGTACTGTAGCGGGCACTTATCAACGGCAGCTTTTTCAGCAGTGATAATTTCCACATGCTGGAATTTTTACTGGGATTAAAGCCGTCGAGAAAAAAAGCATCTGCTCGACAATTATTTTCTTCGATTAGCAGTGTTAATACCTGATCTGCAACGCCATATTCCAGATATAAATCTATGCTGGCAAAGCTTCCATCCGCTGAATGCGTCTCGGCAGGAAACTGGATGAGGTGTCTGCCTGGCGTTGGCATGGGTAATTTTTTTAATAGTTGTGCGGAATATTGCTTGAGTTCAGGCCACAAACCATAAAATTTTTGTAAGTTTTCCGTCGAAACTGGTGATCGTTCAATGCTGATGTAATTTAAATGAGCAAAATTATTTTGATTTTCCTGCTTTGTTTTCTGCCAAAGTCTTTGCGTTAACAGAAAGTTGAGGCCGCTGCCAAAGCCCAATTCGACAATGGTGAATGTGTGACCGTGAGATCGTCGCCATCGCTCTCTGAGTTTATTACCCAGAAGGTAGACATATTCGGACTCTGCAAGCGGTTGATCAGAAAAGTAGCGATCTTGAGAATCAAGGTTTATAGCAGTTTTTTCATCAGACCATTGAATATTTGCTAAGGTTAAAGGTGTTAAAAACAACGGTTGCTCCTTTGATCGAAAATTATACCCATGATAAATGTCGGAATAGTATAAACTGCTACTCATAAAACAAGCTAACTTTTAACTTTACCTAGACATAAATATAATGCACACATTAAAAATTGTAGCTGATGAAAATATGCCTAACGTCGAAGCATTATTTTCGCAGTATGCTTCGGTTACCTTATTAAATGGTAGGACTATTGTGCCCATGGACTTGGCGGGTGCTGATGTTTTACTGGTTAGATCGGTGACTCAAGTTAATCAGGCATTACTCGAAGGAAGTCAGGTAAGGTTTGTCGGCAGTGCCACCATTGGTACCGATCATGTCGATTTGGACTATTTACACAGCAAAGCTATTCAGTTTGCCCATGCGCCCGGTTGTAATGCCAATTCGGTTGTGCAATATGTCCTCAGTGCCCTGGCTTTTTCAGGACGTCTTCCAGCACTGTTGGATGGTTCTCAGCAATTAGCCATCGTCGGTGTGGGTAATGTCGGTTCAAAATTGGTGCAGGTCTGTGAAAATTTAAACATTTCTTACAAAGCTTATGATCCGCCGAAAGCCGTACTGCATCCTGAATTATTAACCTGGGCAAGTTGGCAGGAGGTGTTACAGTCAGATGTTATCAGTTTACATGTACCATTAACGCATACGGGCGCTAACAAAACATATCATTTATTTGATGAAGATTCTTTGGCCCGTTTGAGCAAAGGAATGCTGTTAATTAATTCAGCGCGTGGGGCCGTGGTTGATAATCAGGCTTTGATTGAAAACATTAGAAGCTACAGACTCGAAGCTATTATGGATGTTTGGGAAAATGAACCTGAACTCTCGACAAAGTTGAGAGACGTTTGTATTTTGGCGACACCGCATATTGCCGGATATTCCAAAGACGGCAAAGAGCAGGGGACCATGATGATCTTTGAGGCATTTTTGCGACATTTCCATTTGTCAAAAGCAACATCAGTGATGCTTGCTAATGACAAAAAATCTTCCTGTTTAGACTGGAATGCTGATTTATCTTTTGCTGAAAATCTAAGTTTGACTATACTGAAGTCATACCCCATAGCAGAAGATTCATCGCAACTGGCAAAACTGTCACAATCATCACTTAAAGGTGATTTTGATCAGTTACGCAAAAACTATCCTAAAAGGTTGGAATTTCCGCATTGGACAATAAAAAATATCAGTCGAGCGGCTGATATTAAACGCATAAAAGCCTTGGGTTTTAAAATCGCCTATTGATAATTCAAGTAGCACGAGTATAAAGTGGTCCATTAAAAATATGAAAAAAAATAAGACTGAAGATGTTGTTTGGAAGACTGAAATGCCAGATCGACGTTTCCAGGATAGGCGTACCCTGCAAGAGCGCAGAATGATGTCTGGGGAAAATCGTAGTTTAAAAGTGCCAGATTTAAGAAAAGGCAATGATCGCCGTACGAATAATAGAAGGCGAAAAGTCAAATTGATTATTACCGGGCGCGCGGTAGATACTTCCATTAAGTAACTTCACCTGGGTGCTGCAATAATTTGATAAAAGCGCTAGCGGCAGCGTTTGGTTTTCTGTTGTTATGGATGGCATAGCCTAAATTTCTGCTGATTTTGAGTTGAGGGGTTTCAATGATTAGCATTGAAGACCGACACATTGTGAGCGGTAATACCCCCCAACCCAGCCCGGTTTCAATTAACATTCTTATCGTTTCCATATTATTAGCATTGAGTCCGGGTAATGTGCTGATAGTTTTATGGCGTAAGGCCGTTTCAAGACTGCGCATGGTAAAGGTGGCTTTTTCGGGCAATACCGCTGGATATTTCAATAGTTGTTTGAGGGAAATATCTGCATTTTTCTTGAAAATCTGGTGAGATTTGGCCACCATGATTTTCATTTCATCTGGCCATAATATTTCAGTATTCAAGGAAGATGAAATATTGGCAGGCAAAGTGAGAAATGCCAGATCAACATTGCCAGACTGGATTAAATTATAGGCATTTTCAGATTCTGTGAAAGTGAAATGTAAATTCACCTCATGGTGTGCTTGATTAAATTGTTGCAAATATAGCGGCAACCGATATAAGGCAATATGATGGCTACAGGCGATATTCAAGTCGCCTGCGATACGGGAGTCCATTTCCAAAATCTCATTTTTGCGGCTTGCAATCAGTGATAATATTTCTTCAGCGATGGGTAGTAAT
>CAZKUH010000359.1:0-3329 GCA_964555895.1 uncultured Enterobacterales bacterium | reverse complement strand
TGATCGAAATTTCGAACAGGTGGTCTTGGCGTACCTGCAACCTGGCTTTCCCTTTCAGGGCATACGAGGAACGTACCGGAAAACCATTATTTAATTGTCAAAGTTCAATTGAGGGGGTAGAAGTTGTCCCTCTAATAACCAGTTCATTTTTGAGGCAAAACCGCAGGGTGTTATAAAAAGTTTTTAAGAAACTTTTCAATATTTTTCAGTCCACGCTCAATGGATTCTCTGACTGCACTTTCCCGGACACCCTCCGCCTCTGCAATAGCCGCTTTACTCATACATAAAAAGAAATATGCGTAAATACGCTTTGCTTGTTTTTCAGGCAGGCTGTTAATTGCAGCATAAAGCTCATGATTGGTAATCCTTCTTTCGTAAATTTCCTGAGGAGATAATGATATAAACACCATCTCATGTTCAATACCGTCATTCCGGTCAAGAGAGTAGTACGCTTTGTGCCTGTATGTACGCAGTCGATAGGCATTATCGTCCAGTTCAAAGCGTTTGAGTAATAGCGCAATTTCATCAGCTACCTCAATAAAAAAATCAGACTTATAAAACGGGTAATAATCCCGTAAATTGATCTTTTTCATTATTCAAACCTCCGTTTTGGTTTTTGGGAAAAACCAAAACAGAGGGTGGAGAACGACATCCGATGCAATTCCGCTTTATACGACAAAAAAAGCTCACTTGGGTACAATCCAAATAAGCTTTTTCAATATTAACGTTCTTATATATCCTATTTTTTGGCTCTATAAGTTCTACTTGTTGGCTATATTTGCCCCTTAACCAAAAAAGGCTTTTTTTAACAGTTCGACATAAATAACAAAGTATAAAATAATATCTGCTTTATCACGCCTGGCCGCTATTCAATAGCGGTCGCTGAATTTTCATGACATACTGAATAAGCATAAAAATACCCTCCAAATTTGTGAGCGTAATGTGAGCATAAGAAGAGGCTTTCGCTCAAGCACATAAAGTTCTAACAAATTCGCCCTTTTTATTTAGCAGCGCAAGTTGTTACATTAAAAAAGCTACTGCTTACTTACAATATGCCTCATCGTTTCCTGTTTATTAGCTATTAGACTTCATTAACAGACACTCTCCGCTTTTTAATATTTTTTATTGTCCAGCAAAGCTTTTATTGTCGCAGTTACAACCTTGAGTTCCTTCTCATCGCACATATATAATAATTGGATAAGCAACTCAACTTTTGTATCTGCATGCAGTTTTTCAGGAAAAAAGATTGTATCTGCAGATATGCCTAACTCACGTATAAGATTAAAAAGAACATTATAGCTTGGCTTCTTATTTTCATTCTCAATAGACATGAGATAGCGAGGTGTAATATTAATTTTCTCAGCTAGCTGCTCTCGAGTGAGGTTATTTTCTTTCCGGGCAGCTTTTATAATTTTACCCAGCTTGTCCATATTGTCATTATGCATGTTGTTTCGCCTCCAACATCGCATCAGCTATGCTATCCCATACAAAAAAATAAAAAACCTACCGCAAAAAGGGCAGGTCTTTGGCACATGGTCAATGAGGCAACCGGCTGTCATAGTGCACAAGCACTTTAGACCCTATGGCTTTGCGTCCCTGCCTTTCGACAAGTTTGCCCTTAGTGCTGATAATTCAATTGTTATTTACAGCACCATCTCAACAAATTGCGACTAGCTTTTCAATTACCTAGCTCACATCAATTTATCAGGTAATAAGACCTTCCATACCCAAAAAGTCAACAAGACTAATATCATTTTTTGTTGGATGCTGTGCATTTTTTATAACCGGTAAGCTCTTCACAAATACTCCAGAGCTTCTCTTCAGCTTCAACATTTCTGAACTCACATACAATTTCTTTCCGCTTCTCAAAAAACTTACCACTTATGCCGTCCACTTCAGAGCTGCTTGCAAGCCATACCGCTGTATCTGCCCCATCTGCAATACTACATCCTCCTCTCTTGTTCAGCTCCAGCCGGCTTTCTATAGGCATTCTGCGAAAAAGACCTGTATCCGGTGTTAGACCCGGCGCCATAGCATTAGCAGTGACGCCACTGTTTTCAAGGCGTCGTGCAAATGCCCATGTAAGCATTCGGTCACAGGCTTTTGACTGTGCATATGCTTTCATAGCGTCATAGGGCCGATGCTCAAACTGGACATCATCAAGATTGATATCACTTGCGAAGGTTGATGCTACATTAACAATACGTGCCGGCGTATTTGACTTTAGAAGTTCGAGCAGTTCACACGTTAGTAAGTAATAACCCAGTACATTCGTGGCAAAAGTAAGCTCAATTCCTTGAACACTATTCTGTCGCTCCTGCCCAGTTAGGTTGACTCCAGCATTGTTGACAAGTACATCAAGCTGAGAATACTTTTCACGAAATTGGTGAGCAAATTCTTGAATAGATTGAATGTTGGACATATCGATGTGCATTACATCAATAATTGTAGTATTACTTCTACGAGTAATCTCTTCTGCTACCTGCCTTCCTTTAATTATGTCACGGCAGGCAAGCACCAAATTTGCGCCCAGTATACCTATTTCTGAAGCGATCTCTTTCCCTATTCCGGACGTTGGACCAGTAACGACAACTAATTTACCTTTCATAAAATTCAACCTAATCCCTCCTCTTCTACTATGAGATTATTATAAATTTGGAAAGCGACACAATTTTACAATTATAAATACTTCACTTATTATTTTGAGACAATTTATTTTCTGATTCTTTAATGCTATATTTCTCAAATTTTTGATATTGCTAAACCTTAGTATCACTTTCACGAATTTTAAACCTTTACATTTTATATTACTTTTACGTAAACGTAATGTAAATTTTAAAAAAATATAACACCTTTATTTATCTTTTTGTTTGCTTTCATCTTTTTTTATAATCAATTCCAATTTAGCAATATTTGCTTCACTTTCCGCTTTAAATGTGTTTAATTCTTTAATTTTTTCTTCAGCCGCTGCGATATGACCTTTCAGTAATTCAATTACTCTGCGTTTTCCTTCCATAACTTGACCATCAGTAAAGTACAAATCAATAACCTGACCAATCTCCTCTAAAGTAAGTCCTAAATCTTTCAGCATCTGAATCTTCTTTAAACGCTGAACATCTTCGTTGTCAAAAAAACGGAGTTGACCTTGAGGCCTTTTCTCTCTAGTCCCCAATAATCTCAGTTCTTCATAATATCGAATCGTTCGAGGTGTCAAATTTGTAAGTTTAGCAATTTCACCGATCTTATATTTCATCCATATCATTCCTTTTCTTACGTTAACGTTAACTGTATAATAGCACCTATTTTTATATTTGTCAAATCTTTTATCA
>CAZKUH010000358.1:0-3329 GCA_964555895.1 uncultured Enterobacterales bacterium | reverse complement strand
AGTTGCCTTGAAGGCCAAACTTATTGATGGCTTAAAAGATAACCTTGAATTTAGAGCACTGATGATCGACAAAGTCGGTGCGGATAAAAAAGGTAAATCCTTCAAGCAGGTTTCACTCGATGCTTATATAAAAGCTATTCGTCCACCACTGGAAATTTACAGCAAAGGCGTTAACAAAATTGCCTTAATCACCGCAAAAGGCGAGATCCTGGATGGTGTGCAAAAAGAAGGTAAAATTGGTGGCACCTCACTGGCTAAACTCATCCGTAAAGCCAGAACGGATGAAGACGTCAAAGCCATCGTTTTAAGAGTAGATAGCCCCGGTGGTAGCGCTTTTGCTTCTGAGATTATTCGCCGAGAAATTCTAGCGGCCAAAGCTGCCGGGAAAAAAGTGGTGGTCTCTATGGGAACCTATGCCGCTTCTGGTGGTTACTGGATCTCTGCCGACGCAGATCAGATATGGGCTCGCCCGACGACTATCACGGGTTCAATCGGAATTTTCGGTTTATTCCCAACCATTGAAAAACCCCTCAATAAATATGGTATTTTCCGAGATGGTGTAGGTACTACACCGTTAGCTGGCGCCTTTAGTATTGCCTCTCCCTTAAAAGATGAAATTGCAGAAACCATCCAGCAGATGATTAATCATGGTTACGATAACTTCCTTAAAGTTGTCGCTGAAGGCCGTCACATGACTGTTGAAGAAGTCAATAAAATAGCGCAAGGACGTGTCTGGATCGGTGTCGATGCTAAAAAACTGGGCTTGGTTGATGAACTCGGCAATTTACAAGATGCCATTCATGCTGCCGCCGAGTTAGCTAATCTGGGTGAGGACTACGAAGTGGTGAGGATTCATCGACGACTCTCGGATGATGAAAAATTACTTAAAGAACTTTTTGCTGAGGGGAAAATTGATTTAAGTCGTTTTACTTCCACAGGTTCCGCCGAACTTAATATCCGTTCTCAAGCTAATAATCCACTGGCCAAGGTGGTATCTCTGGCAACAAAAGAACTCGAAAGTCTGGCAAATTTCAATGATCCACAAGGTATTTACGCTAACTGCATGTGTACCCTTGAAAATTAAAAATCCGCTTTTCTTTTTAGTTGCATCGGGGCTACAATAGCCCCGATTTTCATGTCCCTGATTTATCGGGAAAGTCTTTGTTAAAGGGAGTCAGCATGACCCAAAAGACCATGGCTAAAAAACCTTCTGTCTATATTGCCTATACCGGCGGTACCATTGGCATGGTGCAGGGTGAAAATGGCTTTCGACCTGAAGCAGGCTTTCTCACCGAGCGAATTCATGCGCTTTCAGCAAGTCATCCTTCCCAACTACCTGAAATAAAAGTACACGAGTACAATCCACTGCTAGATTCTGCCAATATGGGACCCATTCATTGGGAACAAATCGCTGACGACATTGAAGACCACTATGCTGATTTCGATGGTTTCGTCATTTTGCATGGTACCGATACTATGGCGTACAGTGCCTCTGCTTTATCTTTTATGTTAGAAGAATTAAGCAAACCGGTTATTTTTACTGGCTCACAAATACCCATAGGACAAATCAGATCCGATGCCATCGACAATATCATTGGTTCTCTACTTATCGCCGGCTATCATGCCATACCAGAGGTAGGCATTTATTTTCACAATCATCTTTATCGTGGCAATCGCTGTCAAAAAGTCGATGCCAGCGGCTTCGATGCTTTTGCTTCTCCCAACTTTCCACCGTTGGCTAATGTAGGAACAGAAATAGCCATTAATCGAGATATCATCAATAAATTCCCACGAAATCCATTTAAAGTTCAACGGATAACGCCACCAAAAATAATTACCATGAATTTATTTCCAGGCTTTGATGCCTCAATCATTAAAGCCTTGTCAGAACAACATATAGACGGCATTATTTTGCGTACCTATGGATTAGGTAATGCACCCGTGCATAATCAACAATTGCTGGACGCTCTCAACCAAGCCCATGAGCAAGGCATTGTTATCGTTAACTGTACGCAGTGTTTCCAGGGTTATGTTGATATGACAGGTTATGAAACCGGTAGCGCACTAATGAAGGTGGGCGTAGTTTCCGGCTCAGATATGACAGTTGAAGCCGCGCTTAGTAAACTCTATTACCTGTTTAATATCGGGCTGGAACAAAAAGAAATTGAACAAATGATGCAGCAGAACTTAAGAGGCGAGTTAACTACTCGCCGTTGACTAACATCAACTCAGGATAAGCATGGCTGCTCAATATAGTTATTTTTGCAACAAAAGCGACTATGCATCCTTTTCAATTCCATTCCTTAATCAGTCTAAAAACATTTGCAAATGCTTGAACTGCGGTGTCAATGCGCCTTTATAGACAATTGTCGCACGTTGCAAATTTTTGGGCAGGTTGATTTTCTCCCATGGTAAGGCCATATCCATATCCATAATCGCAGGTACATACTCGGGTAGCACCGCAGAAAAATGGAGTGAAGAGTCCATCGATAACTCACAAGGAAGATTATCGATGCACATCACAGTCAGACCATCGACTTCAAGTGTTTCAACAAATGAATCTGTTTTGGGATAATAGGTTATCACCGGATTATCTGTATCGGTTGATTTTTTTGTGCAAGACAAGCTGCCGTCGATATCGGCACTGATATCGCCGACGATGTCAGGTAATTCAGCTTCATATTTACGCAGCACTTCCAGAGGGAGTATTTTTGGATATTTGTCTTCCCAATAAGGTGTTTGTAGTAGAATATCAAAGCGACCTAATAACTCATAAAACACTGACTCATAGGCCTTTTTGCCTTTTTCCACATAATCGCTGAAATCAAAATCCTCGACCCTTATTTTCTGACCAATTTTGCGATAAATATGTCGCGTTGAAAGAACACAATAAAAATTTCCTGGCGCTAGATTATTGGCTAAAAAGTCTTCAGCTGAAAGTTGCGGTAAACCTAACCAGCGACAGACTTCTTCCGCGCCTTTACCTACTTTTCCGGTACCGACAATCAACACCCGTACAGTCTTATCCTGAACCAAGGAAATTTTTTGTAATGATGCTTTTAAGTCTACTTCATTTTGGTATTGCCAGCTCTGCTTGATCTGTTGTAAAAAACTTGACCGCTGCTGTCGTTTATATTTTTGACCGGCCAAAGCCAAAGTGTCTACAGCTCCCGCGATTCCGGCATATCGGCCAAAGGCTATGGTGCGATTGCTAGCTTCGTCGGTGATAAGTTCGTAATCAATCAAGGTTGCCTTCTCATTGATGAATTTTTGCAATAAAGGCATATTGTAATTCTGGCCCTTATGCGTATGAGAAAAACATAAGTGGA
>CAZKUH010000357.1:0-3332 GCA_964555895.1 uncultured Enterobacterales bacterium | reverse complement strand
TTCGAGGGTATTTATCGACTTGTCGAAAGCATGGTGTAAACTCTAGTCAAGCAATAAATTTAATCTTTGAAGGAAAACCACCTGAATTTGTTGAGGTGATTTCCTGAATTACGCTAAATGGTTACAAAGTTAGTTATACTAATTTTTAGCTTTTGAAACAATTAAACCATTATCACTACTTTCCTGTCCATGGCGAGGATTATATTTTCCAACTGACATATTACTAATAATTTATTGATTAACTGCTTTAGCAATAGGTACGTAGTCTACAATCGAAGTTGTAATTGCATTAGCAATAATATCTGCAATTATATTTCCAGATTGTTTTCCCGCTAGTTGTGGACTTTAACTCGAAACTCGAAGCTCGAAGCCACAGTTACATTTCCACCGGTAACAAAATAATTAGCATCCCATCCGTTAATTGTGACAAACAATACAGCGAACGTTGGTATTTTTTTGCCGCCACAAATGCTAATTGAATAACCGTACTGACGTCAATGGTAATATTTCACAATATTTCTACTTGATGAATGAATGCAACCTTTGTGGATTTTTTTTGATTCATTCACCCTGCCATCCTGGCCCAGGTATCTCTCAAACCCACGATCATATTAAACACTGGTTTTTCTTTAGAAAAATCCTCACTATCGGCGACAAAATAACCTGCTCTTTCGAACTGAAAATTTTCCCCTGGTTGGCAAGATGTCAGTGATGTTTCTATTTTGGCATCCGTGTATTCCTGTAGAGAATCCGGGTTGATACATTGGCTGAAATCTTCTTCAGCTGCAGGGTTTGCAATGGTGAATAATCGATCATAACAACGCACTGTTGCGCTAACAGACTCCGTTGCTGACACCCAGTGGATAACACCTTTTACTTTTCTGTCCGGGGGATTTTTACCCAGAGTATCCTTATCATAATGACAACGTAATTCTGTTATCTCACCCGCAGCATCTTTTATTACCTTATCACAACGGATGACATAGGCGTTTCTTAAGCGAACTTCTTTACCCAATACCAGACGCTTATATTTATTATTAGCCTGCTCACGAAAATCTTCTTTATCGATATAAATTTCCCGACTGAAAGGAATGGTGCGCTTCCCCATGCTTTCATCTTGCGGGTGTCTTGGTGCCTGGAGTTGCTCCACTTTTTCTTCGGGGTAATTTTCAATGAGTAATTTTAAAGGCCGCAAAACAGCCATCGCCCGAGGTGCTTTTTTATTTAACACTTCTCGCACAGAAAACTCCAACAATGCCATATCGACCACGTGGTTTTTTTTTGTTACGCCGGTAAGTTCAACAAACTCCCGGATGGCCTCAGCAGGATATCCTCTCCGACGCATTCCGGAAATTGTCGGCATTCTGGGGTCATCCCAACCGTTCACATGTTTGTCATCAATTAACTGGGCCAACTTTCTTTTACTAGTAATGGTATAGGCCAGGTTCAAACGAGAAAATTCGATTTGTTGAGGATGACAATCAATACTGATGTTGTCGATAACCCAGTCGTATAATGGTCGATGGTCTTCGAATTCCAGCGTACATAATGAATGAGTAATACCTTCAATAGCATCAGAAATACAGTGAGTGAAATCATACATCGGGTAGATACACCATTCATCACCCGTACGAATATGATGCAACCTTTTAATACGATACAGTACCGGATCGCGCATTTTAATGTTGGCTGAGGCCATATCTATTTTCGCGCGTAATACCATTTTTCCATCTGCAAATTCTCCCGCCCGCATACGACGGAATAAATCCAGATTTTCTGTAACCGGGCGATTGCGGTAAGGGCTGTTTTTTCCCGGTTCGGCAAAAGTTCCACGATATTGTTGCATTTGCTCCGCTGTCAACTCATCCACAAAAGCCAATTCTTTTTCAATCAGTTCTACTGCATATTTAAAGAGTTGTTCAAAATAATCTGAAGCATGGTGAATGTTGCCGACCCATTGAAACCCAAGCCAACTGATATCCGCTTCAATTGATTTAGAAAATTCCGCAGATTCTTTTGCGGGATTGGTATCGTCAAAGCGTAGATTACAGCCCCCCTGATATTGCTCAGCCATACCAAAATTCAAGCAAATGGATTTTGCATGGCCAATATGCAAATAGCCATTGGGTTCTGGCGGGAATCGGGTATGTACGTTACCTTCATTTTTACCGTTAGCGATATCTTCTGAGATAATATGCTGAATAAAATGTTGTGGTTTGTGATTTTCCGAGTTGCTCATAAAGTTGACTAAACAAAGGCTAATTGGCGCTAGTTTACCTGAAACTTAACATCTGAAACAGTCTATTTTTGGTTATCTATCCGCTTTGCCCGTTAATCTAGATTAATAATACTCCACTGGCTCTTTTGCTAAAAGCACCATTGGAGACGCTGATAAAAGACTAAGATAGACTTATGAAGCTTCAAGATTTATCATAGTCCTCTTGAAAAATTAACAGAATTCTACGGCTGATGAAACCTCTAACTTCTCTAATAGTTGCATTTGTTTTTTCCTTGTCTTTTAGCTCCCTGCAAGCTCAGGAAAATAAAAAAGATATCCATACAGCAGTTGATCCACACAGTTTTGCTAATATAGACCAGGTAAAAATGACGCATATAAAACTGGATCTAACGGCAAATTTTGCAGCAAAAACCTTATCTGGCTCTGCCACCCTCTCTCTGAACTACAGCCAGAAGACACCACAACTTATACTGGATACACGAGCTTTGCGTATTCAGACTGTCCGTGCTTTTTGCAACAATAAATGGCAAAGCCTAACGTTTAAGATGGGAAAAAAAGATAGCATTTTGGGTACCCCGTTAATTATCACCAACCCACGGCAATGCTCTCCTATAAAAATCAATTATACGACCTCGCCTCAAGCCAGTGGTTTGCAATGGTTGGATAAATCTCTCACTGCAGGGAAAAAACAGCCATTTTTATTTACGCAATCAGAAGCAATACATGGCAGAAGCTGGATCCCGATGCAGGATACGCCTGCTGTCAGGGTCACCTACGAAGCCACTATCCACACACCAAAAGCCCTGCGAGCCGTAATGAGTGCACACAATGATCCCAATGCGCCGTTAAATGGCGACTTTCATTTTAATATGCCACAGGCCATACCGCCCTATTTGATCGCACTTGCTATTGGTGACTTGTATTACCATCGCTGGACAGATCGCAGTGGTGTTTGGGCTGAAAAGCCACTACTCAAAGCCGCCACTAAAGAATTTGAAGACACCCCGGCAATGATTAAAGCAACTGAAAAAATGTTCGGCAAATATTCCTGGCAACAATACGATCTGTTAATACTGCCCCCCAGCTTTCCTTT
>CAZKUH010000356.1:0-3334 GCA_964555895.1 uncultured Enterobacterales bacterium | reverse complement strand
CTGCCATTTGGAGTTTCAGCATAATAAAGGCATTAAATTTATTGTTCACCATACCTTTACGTTCCAGTTGTACTATTTTTTCCCCATCAAAAGCTGAGGTATCATTCCTGAATTCTAAAATGAGTTTTTTGGCATCGTCAGTAAAATAGACTGACTTCGCTTTCCCGGCATAGAGTTTCTCACGTTTTTGCATTGTCTTTACTCGATTACTGTATCAATTTAGTGACGGTTCATTTTCCGTTTCTGACTGAAGCGTTCTTCGAAATAAGAAAATAATTTATTCATCTCGGCACTGTCAAGAAAACTACCCTCTTTTTTTGCAATGGTTATGGCTGTTTTGTCGCCCAATGCAGACAGGTTGAACTGATATTCCCCTTCTGCCAATGGTAAATCAACTGTACCTGATGTGCCCCAAAATTTGAGTGATTCAAAAAATCCTTCTGAGGCTTTTCCAGACCATTTCATATAATAAATCCCCTGGGATTGGTCCTTATCATCAACTTCCATTCCCATTGTCTTGGCCACATAGGCCAGCCGTTCCCATACACGATTAAATTTGGCGGCTGCAATGAAGGCAACATGATCATTATTATCCTTGCCCAGAGACAAAGATATCCCTTTGTTTGCTGCAAATACGCGCGCACGTGCTGCGAGCGCTCGTTGTTCAGCCCATGTCCCTAAAAAGCCATTCATGAAGACAATAGCACCTTCACGACTTTTTATAACGGGTAACCATTTCTCGTTATCATACCCCATATATTCTGACACTAGAGGTTTGACCGACAACAAGGTCAGCTTCCCTTTAGAAGACTTAACGACGGTAAATCGATATTTAGCTCGGAGGGCTTTCAACTCATCATCTGAACCAAACCAGTCATTCCAAAGGCTGTCTGTTTCTGCCACTATCCAGTCGGTTTCTATGGTGCCGGTATCTATATCTTTTTTGGCTATAGGGACATTTATCGTTTTCAAGTAATCGACCAGCGCTTGCCAAACCTTAAGTTCGGAAATTCTAAACCATACCGTGGGATCTTTATTCTGAGCCCTGGTATAAACGCCTGAATTTGTATCAACCGCCAATATCAGGGTGGGGGAAACCGCTTCCAGATCTTTACCATAAGGTTGCTCCAAAGCAACTGTTGCAATCGCTGGTATCGGGTATTTATCAACGATATTAATTGGTTTCAAGCCTTCCGGAATAATTAATTTTTTCCCCATCTTACTATCGATAAAGGTATATTCGTTGTTTTTGATCAGACCATTTTCACCATATAACCAACTACAACCCGATAACAACTGGGCCAAAACTAAAAGTAAGATCAATCGAGAAATACGCAAGTTAATGTTCTCCAAATTTTATTATTCAATATCAGCTTTCGCTAGAGCCTGTAAAATGAGTGAGTGGTATTGATTATCAAGTTCGGTCAAGGGCAGGCGGATCCCGCTACCGATTCGCTTCATTTTAGCCAAAGCCCATTTTACCGGTATCGGGTTGGCCTCTATAAACAGCTCGCGGTGTAAAGCCAGTAATTGCGAATCTATCTTAGCTGCTGCTGATTCATTACCTGATAAAGCGAAGCCACACATTCTGGACATCTTTTCAGGAGCGACATTTGCCGTCACCGAGATCACACCATCCCCACCTTGCAACATGAACTCTCGACAACTGGCATCATCCCCACTCAGTAGAATAAATTTGTCATCCAGCAGAGCCAGAAGTTCCCTGAGCCGGGTTAAACTGCCCGTGGCTTCTTTGAGAGCAACTATATTTTCTATATGAGAAAGTCTTTCGACAGTCTGAGGCAGTAGATCCACGCCTGTTCTTCCCGGTACATTATACAGGATCTGCGGCATGTTATTCTCAGCTTCAGCTATCGCCTTGAAATGTTGAAAAAGGCCTTCCTGAGTCGGCTTATTATAATAAGGTGTCACACACAAACAAGCATCTACAGCCATTTTTGCTACTTCGCGGGTTAAATGTATGGCTTCATTGGTGGCATTCGAGCCGTTACCCGCAATAACTGCTAGTCTACCATCTACCTGTTCGATGACGGCTTCCACCACCGACAAATGTTCTTTTACATTGAGTACCGGGGATTCACCAGTAGTACCAACAGCAACAATCGCTTTAGTTCCAGCGCTAATATGCCATTCCACTAATTCCTTTAATGCCATATAATCAATCTCACCATGGCGCTTCATTGGCGTAACAATGGCAACAATCGAACCGCTAAAAGAAGCACTGTTATTGGAACTTTTCATGGCAACTGGAAATGATAGCAAAGTAAAGGCGGTATGTTACTGACGGAATCCCTCAAATACAAGTAAAACCACGGTTTAAAGCACTAATTTTCCCAGCAAATGATTAAATAAAATCGTTGGATCAGTGTTTTATGCGGAAGTCAGTGATAGACTTGAGTTACATTCATGTTGGGGTCGTTTCATTAAGCAATGTCCAGTTATCTAGTCGTTTCTGCACTCGGTGAAAACCAAAAAGGTCTGGTGAATGAACTCGCCTCATTAGCCTCTACTTCTGGTTGCAATATAGTCGATAGCAGAATGACGTTACTGGGTAATGAATTTGCGGTAATTATGTTGCTCAAGGGTGAATGGAATGCCTTGGCAAAAATGCAACACCACTTGCCTACTGTGGCTAGAAGTCTGGGGTTGACCACCATGATTCAAAGAACCACCGCCCCTCAAATACCTACCGGAAAGTACGCTTGTCGCGTACAGGTTGTGGCTCGAGACAATCCCGGCATCATTAAAGATATTGCCTTTTTTTTTAATGAAAATAATATTGATATAATTGATTTACAATCGGATTCTTACTCATCATCCAAGACGGGAGAAACCATGGTTGTTTTAAATTTAAGAATAAATATTCATTCTGCCATATTAATTGAAAGTGTTCGTGAGAATTTTAGACTGTTTTGCGAAACCTTGAATCTGGAAATGACGTTGGAACCCCTGCTAGATAAAATTTAATTAACGAGGAAATTATCAAATGGAGATAACACACCTAATGATTAACTCAACTGACTGTAAAGGATACTATCATGTCTCAAATTAAAATCCCCAATGAAGATTTTGCTACCACCAATGAACAGATGATTAATCTAACAAGTTATTCAAAACAAAATATTGTGCTTTACTTTTATCCCAAAGATAGCACCCCTGGCTGCACCACAGAAGGTCAAAATTTTCGAGACAATATTGAATCATTCAAAACACATAACACTTTAATTTTTGGTGTCTCTCGCGACAGCCTCAAGTCTCACAGGCAGAGAAGGTCCAACTTCCGTAAAACCATTTATCGATTAACACGCCGATG
>CAZKUH010000355.1:0-3347 GCA_964555895.1 uncultured Enterobacterales bacterium | reverse complement strand
ACCCCATTTTGTGAATGAGCGTGATATGAGAAAAATCGGAAATTCCGATTTTTCTCGCAAGCAATGGACTTGTCAATTATGAATAAAGACAAAGCCAATATGAGCAAGATGGCACTCAATCAAGATTATATTGAATGGTTGAGGCAAGTAAAATCAGAAATTCGTTCAACACAAATAAAAGCAGCTATAGCCGTAAATTCCACCTTAATTGATTTCTACTTTGCCTTAGGCAAAATGATTTCCGAGAAAACCGTGATTTGGGGTAGTAAATTATTAGAAACATTATCTGCTGATTTAAAAAAAGAATTTCCTGATATGCAGGGCTTTTCTGTTACCAATTTACGCTATTGTCGTCAGTTTTATCAATTTATTGAAAAACATCCCCAACTTGGGGGTGAAATGGAAAATGCAAAACGCCCCCAACTTGGGGACGAAATAGAATTAGTCACAAACTCATCATTTTACCAAGCCGTAAGACGAATTCCATGGGGTCATATAAAGGTGCTTATTGGGAAAGTAAAAGATCGGGAAAGAGTCGCATTCTATATTTATCAAACCATCGAAAATAATTGGAGTCGTGATGTATTAGAGTTACAGATAAAATCAAATTTATTTGAACGACAAGGGAAATCGATTACCAATTTCAAACAAACATTACCCAGCCCGCAGTCAGATTTGGCACAACAAACCATAAAAGATCCTTATTCGTTCGATTTTTTAACAATGACACAACCCTATAATGAAAGAGACGTTGAGCTAAAACTGATTGAGCATATTTCTAAATTTCTATTGGAATTGGGAAAAGGCTTTGCCTTTGTTGGACGGCAATATCACCTTGAAGTTGATGAATCAGATTACTATCTTGATTTGCTGTTCTACCATACTAAGTTGAAGTGCTATGTGGTTATTGAACTTAAAAACACAAAATTTATACCCGAATATGCAGGCAAGCTTAACTTTTATTTATCGGCGGTAGATAGTTTGGTGAAAGCCGAAGATGATAACCCTACTATTGGCATATTACTTTGCAGAAATAAAAAGAAAATTGAAACAGAGTTTGCATTGCGAGGTGTATCACAACCTATCGGGGTCAGTGAATTTACATTAACCGAGGAATTGCCAGAAAATCTTAAAGGCAGTTTGCCTACTATTGGTGAGATTGAAGCAGAGCTTGAGAAAAAGGAATCCAATGAGTAAATTCACCGAAGCAAAATTAGAGCAGGCTTTTATTGAGCTATTAGGAAATGAAGGTTTTCCACATTGCTTGGGTAATACGATTGTCCGAGCAGATGATGAAGTGTTGATTGAGCATGATTTGAAAAACTATTTGCTCGCTCGCTATAAAAAAGAACAGCTGACTGAAATTGAAGCACAAACGATTATTCTTCAATTAAAAACCTTGTCATCAAGCGACCTTTACGAGAGCAACAAAAAAATAATGCGTTGGTTGGCGGATGGTTTTATTCTTAAAAGAGAAGACCGCACACAAAAAGATATTCATATTGAGTTGATTGATTATTCGGGACTGCCACCGCAAAAACAAAGCAATAATTTAGATGATATTGTGGCAGAAGAACAAGCTAAATACGGCAAAGACCATAATACTTACAAATTTGTCAATCAACTGGAAATTATCGGGTCAGAAAAACGCATACCAGACGGCATTATTTATATTAATGGTTTGCCTGTTGTGGTCTTTGAATTCAAGTCTGCTATTCGAGAAGAAGCCACCATTCATAACGCTTTTGAACAATTAACCCTTCGCTACAAAAGAGATATTCCTGAACTTTTTAAATACAATGCTTTTTGTGTTATTAGTGATGGTGTCAATAATAAAGCGGGTTCATTTTTTGCCCCTTATGAGTTTTATTATGCTTGGCGTAGGGTGGCAGGGCTGGCAAAAGAGGTAGATGGCATAGATAGCCTATTTACCCTTGTTCAAGGGATGCTAAATCAAAATAGACTCAGAGATATTATTCAAAACTTTATCTATATTCCCGATACTTCAAAAAAAGATGAAAAAATAGTTTGTCGCTATCCTCAATATTATGCAGCTCGCACACTGTACGAAAACATTAAAAAAGCGGAGAAATGCCTTGATGGTTCTGGGGGAGACGGAAAAGGCGGTACTTATTTTGGCGCAACAGGAAGTGGCAAAAGTTTTACCATGCTATACCTCACTCGCCTATTAATGAAAAGTGAGCATTTTGAAAGCCCAACTATTGTACTGATTACCGATAGAACCGATTTAGACGATCAACTTTCAGGACAATTTACCAATGCTAAAATTTTTATTGGTGACAATAATGTAAAAAGTGTAGAAAGCAGGGCTGAATTAAGAACTTTACTGCAAGGCAGGAAAAGCGGTGGTGTTTTCTTAACCACTATTCATAAATTTACAGAAGATACTGAACTACTCACCGAAAGAACGAATGTCATCTGTATTTCGGATGAAGCCCATAGAAGCCAAACCAATTTAGACCAAAAAGTAAAAGCCACTTCCAAAGGCGTTAAAAAGAGTTATGGATTTGCTAAATATTTACACGACTCATTACCCAATGCTACGTTTGTTGGTTTTACAGGCACGCCCATTGATGCCACTTTAGATGTATTTGGAAAAGTGGTGGATAGTTATACCATGACTGAATCGGTAAGAGATGAAATCACCGTAAGAATTGTTTATGAGGGTCGTGCAGCCAAAGTCGCTTTACACAATAGCGAATTAGAGAAAAGTGAAAAATATTATGAAGAAGCAGCTGAAGAAGGAGCGAATGAATACAAAATAGAAGAAAGCAAAAAAGCCACTGCCACAATGAACTCTATTCTTGGCGACCCTGACCGCTTGCAAGCCTTAGCAGAGGATTTTGTAAAGCATTATGAAAACAGAGTTTTTGAAGGTTCTACGGTAAAAGGTAAAGCCATGTTTGTTTGCAGTAGTCGTGAAATTGGCTATGATTTTTACAAAAATGTTGTTGCATTAAAACCTGAATGGGCAGAAATAAGGGTTGCAGAAGATGTAGATTCACACGGCCGTGTGAATCTAACCGCCAAAGATAAAAGGGAAATAAAGCCCATGGAAAGAATCAAAATGATTATGACCAGAGGCAAAGATGACCCAAAAGAGATGTATGACTTGCTCGGAACAAAAGAGTACCGCAAAGAGTTAGACAGGCAATTCAAAAATGAGAAATCTAATTTTAAAATAGCCATTGTGGTAGATATGTGGCTAACGGGCTTTGACATCCCTTTCTTAGATTCTATCTACATCGACAAGCCAATCAGACAGCACAATTTAATTCAAACCATTTCACGAGTAAATCGAAAATATAAAGGAAAAAACAAAGGAT
>CAZKUH010000354.1:0-3359 GCA_964555895.1 uncultured Enterobacterales bacterium | reverse complement strand
ATCTGTTTATGGAGATATGGAAAGAAGAACAAGACAAAATTTGGCACAAGAGATAAGAGACGAAATTGTTTCGTTACCCGATGTGAATACCGCACAGATCATGGGTAATAGAGCCTATGAAATTAAAATAGAAGTATCAGAAGAAACATTAAGAGAATATAAACTCTCGATGGATGAAATTTCCAGAGTCATTCGCAATTCCTCTATCGACATGCCTGGTGGATCAATTAAAACTTCTGGTGGCGATATTTTATTGAAAGCCAAAGGTCAATCATATACAAAAAGTGATTTCTCCAAAATTATCCTTCGCAGAAATACTAATGGCACGTTATTAACGCTGGGAGAAGTGGCCAATATAATAGATGGTTTTGCTGAAGGTGAAGGTTTTGCAAAATTTGATGGTAAACCGGCCTCCAATATCAGAGTACAAGCGACAGGTGATCAAAATGTATTGAAAATTGCTGCTGCAGTCAGAAAATATATTGATCTTAAAAATAAAACACTCCCAGAAAATGCCAAGGTTGCAAGTTGGGGGGATGTCTCGTTTTATTTACAGGGAAGACTGGATATGATGTTCAGCAATTTAATCATGGGGGCAATACTGGTGTTTCTGGTTTTGGCGCTATTTTTAAGGATCCGTTTGGCGTTTTGGGTGATGGTTGGGATACCGATCAGTTTTTTAGGAACCTTGTTTGTCATGCCATATCTAGGCGAATTTGCTGTGACCATAAACATGTTAAGTATTTTCGGTTTTATTCTGGTTTTGGGTATAGTTGTTGACGATGCCATTGTGATTGGAGAGAGTGTTTATACCACGATAAAAAAAGATGGACACACGCTGGAAAATGTCATCAAAGGCACCAATAAAGTCGCGCTCCCCGCGACCTTTGGTGTGCTGACAACAATTGCTGCATTTGCCCCCGTGCTTTTAATTGATTCTGTAGTAGCACCATTTTTTATCTCCATAGCGATGATAGTTTCTCTGGCACTAATTTTTTCATTAATTGAATCAAAGTGGATTTTGCCATCACATTTAGCACACATGAAATTTGAGCCATATGATGAAAGTAAAGCAAATTTTTTGGAAAAATTCCAACATAATTTTAGAGAAGGTGTAGAAAAATTTATAGTTGAAAAATATAAGCCCTTCCTGGAAAAAGCGATTAGAGCAAGATATAACACCATGGCAATTTTTATTGCCAGTTTATTTTTGGCATTTGGTTTGATAAAAAGTGATTTAGTTAAGGTGGAAATATTCCCGAATGTTCCCAGCGATTTCATTCGGGTGAGCTTAACCATGAATGATGGCACGTCCACCACCAAAAGAAATCAAGCATTATTACTGATTGAACAATCTATCCATGAAGTTGAAAAAGAATATTTATTAGCCCATCCAGATGAAACGGGATTTTTAAAACATACCCTGGTTTATACCCGTGGTGATACTGGTGGTGGCGCTTTTATTGAAATCACTAAAAGTGAGAACCGCCTTATTGACGCCTATGAAATTGAACGAAGATACCGCAAAAAAGTAGGAGAAATTCCGGGGGTGAAGGAGTTGAGATTTTATGCGGGCACCAATGCCGGTGGCGGGGCAAAGTTGGCTTTTAAGTTGACGGGAGCTAACTATAAACAGCTTGAACTGGCATCTGCAAAATTAGAAGGTGCCTTGAGGGAATATGACGGTGTTTTTGATATCAGAAATTCTTTTTCGACGGGTACACAGGAAATATCTTTAACCATCAAACCAGAAGCGGAAGTTTTAGGTTTGACACAGAGCGATCTGGGCCGGCAAGTAAGGCAAGCCTTCTATGGTGAGGAAGCTCAGAGGATTCAGCGGGGTCGTGACGAAGTCAAAGTCATGGTGAGGTATCCACAGTCTGAACGGAAATCGGTATCCGACCTTGAAAATATGTGGATTCGCACCGCAGAAGGTACTGAGGTGCCATTTTCTGAAGTTGCCGATGTCAAAATAGGCACCAGTTATTCTTCGATAAATCGTGTTAACAGGAAAAGGGCTATTACAGTTTCAGCAGATATTAATTCTGATAGAATAGAATCGTCGGAGGTTATTAAAAACATTCTCAATAAGTTTAAGCCTGTTTTAAAAAGTCAGTTCCCAGCAATAACATTGGAATTAGAGGGCTCGAGTAAATTTCAGCGAGAGCTGATGGCCGGATTTATTAAAGCTTTTATTTTATCGATGTTTTTAATTTACGCCTTGATTGCCATTCCGATGAAATCATATTCGCAACCGTTAATAATAATGTCTGTGATCCCTTTTGGTATTATAGGCGCCATTATAGGACATATGCTTTTTGGTAAATCGATAAATATGATGTCGATGTTTGGTATTATTGCGCTAGGTGGCGTGGTGGTGAATGACAGCTTGATCATGGTGGACTTTATTAATCGGGCGCGAGCGCAGGGATTAAGATTGATCGATGCGGTAATTCAGGCGGGGACACAGCGATTCAGGGCGATCATTTTAACTTCACTGACGACATTTTTTGGCTTGTTTCCAATATATTTTGAGACTAGTTTACAGGCACAATTCGTCATTCCGATGGCTTTATCTTTAGGTATTGGCATACTTTTCGCCACGGTAATTACGCTGTTTTTAATTCCTGCGATGTATATGATACTTGAAGATATTAAATTAAAGTTTAGTAGAAAAGGTGAAATTACTACTGTAGAAGCCGCTATTGAAATCGAAAAAAAATTGTAATAAAGAGCAAGTTATTTTATGGTATATTTTAGATGCTCGGCTGTTTCCATTAAAAACTATGAGCTGGTATCGAAACAGGGGCCGTCATGAAAAAAATTATCGCGATTATTTTAATACAGTTATATTTATGGAGCATGCTGGCAGGGATTTTGGCTAAAGAACCCAATAAAGTTGAATATATCTCCAGTAAGATTGGCAAGCAATTAAAACTCCCTTTTTCCGAAGCTGTAAGAGTTGGAGATACATTGTATCTTTCGGGTCAAATAGGTATTGATCCTCTAACCGGAAAATTGGTTTCAGGTGGAATGGCAGCAGAAGCCAGGCAAACTATGACGAATATTCAGACAACATTATACAAAAACAAGTTGGGTTTTGATGATGTCATAAAATGTACAGTTTTTATTGATGATATTAAAAAATGGCAACAATTCAATCAAATTTATCGACAATATTTTAAAAACCATTTTCCGGCAAGAAGTGCATTAGGGGTTAATGGTCTGGCTTTGGGTGCTGCAATTGAAGTTGAATGTATCGCCTATTTCTCAAAATAAAGTAGACAACTTAGACTCGATTAAATTGAGTCTAAGTCGAGGATATTACTTCAATAATGGCAGTAATTTTTTATTAAACC
>CAZKUH010000353.1:0-3386 GCA_964555895.1 uncultured Enterobacterales bacterium | reverse complement strand
ATTTATTGCCTGTGCTGGAAAGCAGTGTCAGACCAAACCAATAAAAGGTACCCGTCCTCGGGGCGAAAATGCCGCCGCAGATAGAACGCAGATAGATGAACTCAGCAATAGCAGCAAAGATCGTTCTGAAAATGTGATGATTGTTGATTTGTTACGCAATGATTTGAGTAAAGTCTGTCGACCACAGAGCGTGAAAGTTGAAAATCTTTTTCAACTCGAAAGCTTTCCTGCTGTGCATCACTTAGTGTCCACCATTAAGGGTGTTCTAGAACCAGACAAACAGCCACTGGATTTGCTGAAGGCGGCTTTTCCCGGAGGTTCAATAACCGGCGTTCCAAAAATTCGTGCAATGGAAATTATTGAAGAACTGGAACCCCATCGCCGTAGTATCTATTGTGGCAGCATAGCCTATATGGGGTGCAATGGGAAAATGGATAGCAATATTGCTATACGTACGCTGGTTTGCGACAAAAGCAATATCTATTGTTGGGCAGGCGGCGGCTTGGTCGCTGATTCTAGGGTAGATGAAGAGTATGCTGAAACACAACATAAAGTTGCTAAAATTTTGCCTGAACTCACGCTGAATTTCTAGGCTCGGTTGCGCCTGGCTGCTAGACTACTTTTCACGCTTTTATAATCAAGGAAACCTTAGTGAGACACTGGGACGTTAAAAGTTTATCAAAAGCTTTACTTTCTTCAAATGAGAAACAACTACCTGTTGGAGAACTCCAGCCCGCAGCTGTACTGGTTTTGCTCACAGATTCCCTCTATGGCCTGGATGTCGTGCTCACCAGGCGTGCAGCCCATCTCAGAAATCACCCTGGCCAAATCAGTTTCCCTGGTGGTAAAGCTGAAGATGAAGACAAAAATTTAATCGCTACCGCGCTCCGTGAAGCCCATGAAGAGATTGGTCTCCCGTACGAGCATGTTAAAATATTAGGTCAATTTCTAGGCAGTGAAACAATCAGCCAGTTCAAAGTAACACCCATTGTTGCTTATTCAACATTTAAACAAGACTGGACGGTCGACAGCAATGAAGTTCAGCAGGTGATTAAAGTCCCTCTGGACTGGCTGGTTGATGATAAAAACTGGCGTATTGAATCGGCTTTTTTCAGACAGAAAAAATATCGCTACCACGTTTGTTGGTGGCAAAAACATCTGATCTGGGGTGCCACAGCCGAATTGATTAATAATTTACGTTATATTTTGCATAAAAATTAGCCCGATAAGATAAACTATAGAGATAATCATCCATCATAATCCAGGAAGTCTACTATGACAATTAGTGTCTTTGACATGTTCACTATTGGTATTGGCCCCTCCAGCTCACATACCATCGGTCCAATGAGAGCAGCCCGTCGTTTTGCCGATGAATTGATGCAGTTGGATTTTCCTCTCAGTGACATTGCTCGCATCCAATGTGATTTTTATGGTTCGCTGGGCCATACCGGCAAAGGACACGGAAGCGATAAAGCGGTGTTACTGGGTTTGGAAGGCGAGAAACCTGATAGCGTCGATGTAGACCAAATAGATGAAAGAATTTCCCGCATTGCCAGAGAATCAAACCTGAGGCTTGATAACCAGACTGCGGTTCCATTCAGTCAGGCTAAAGATATTATCTTTCATCGTCGCAAAACATTACCCAAACATCCTAATGGTATGAGTTTCACTGCCACTGGCACCAACGGCAAATTGGTGTTAAAGAAAACCTATTATTCCGTAGGTGGAGGTTTTGTGGTCAATGATGATGTCAGTTCAGCGCAGCCTATCATTGAGAATAATATTATTTTACCATTACCTTTTGTCACCTCAGCGCAATTAATCAAGCAATGTGAGCAAAATCAACTCACCATCTCACAGGTGATGATGGAAAACGAAAAGGCTTTTCGATCAGAAGCCGAAGTACGAGAGCGCTTAATCAATATCTGGGGAGTGATGGAGCAGTGTATCCAGCGCGGCTGCGAGAAAGATGGAATTTTACCTGGAGGCTTAAAAGTGCAAAGGCGCGCTCGAAGCATTTACCACAAACTGATCGCCGAAGGACACGATCAACCTGATTCCCTTTATATTATGGATTGGGTTAATCTTTATGCGCTGGCCGTGAATGAAGAAAATGCCGCTGGAGGACGAGTCGTTACCGCACCCACTAATGGTGCTGCAGGCATCCTGCCGGCAGTATTAAAATATTTTTGCCAATTCAAAAAACATAATTGTGAAAAATCTATTGTCAACTTTTTACTCACAGCGGGTGCCATTGCTATTTTATATAAAGAAAACGCCTCAATTTCTGGTGCAGAGGTTGGCTGTCAAGGAGAAGTGGGTGTGGCTTGTTCAATGGCAGCCGGCGCATTAACCGAAATATTGGGCGGCAGCCCGTTGCAGGTTGAAAATGCCGCCGAAATTGGCATGGAACATAATCTGGGGTTAACCTGCGATCCTATTGGTGGACTGGTTCAGATCCCCTGTATTGAAAGAAATGCCATGGCTTCAATAAAAGCCATCAATGCATCCCGTTTGGCACTACGTGGCGATGGCGGTCATAAAGTTTCGTTAGATAAAGTCATCAAAACCATGAAAGATACCGGTGCGGATATGCAAACAAAATATAAAGAAACCGCCAGAGGTGGATTAGCAGTTAATATCATTGAATGTTAAAAAATACTTGAATGATTATGGGGACAAAATGAAGAAGTACCCCTTTTTATCCGGCTATTTACTGGCCTTGATTGCGACTGCAATATGGGCAGGAAATTTAATCATTGCTCGCCATCTTTACGCGACTATTACACCTGTAAATTTAGCTTTTTGGCGTTGGTTGGTCGCAGTGATACTCTTGGCCCCATTTGCGTTAAAAGCTTCAATCAAACAATGGCAAATTATAAAAAAAAATCTCAAATATCTTTCAATTATTGGTTTTCTGGGCGTCACCGTGCTCAACACAATCATTTATCTTGCCGGTCATAGTACCAGTGCTTTAAATCTATCCTTAATTTCCATCACTTTCCCAGTTTTCATTATTTTCCTTAACGGTATTTTATTCAGAGAAAGGATATCCGCAAAAAAAATATTAGGTGTTTTATTGGCTATTTCTGGTGTTTTATTATTAATCATGCAGGGTGATTTAAAATTGCTACTACAGTTGAAATTTTCAAGGGGTGATCTCTGGATGATTTTGTCATCATTTTTGTTTGCATTGTATAGCGTTTTAATAAGATTCAAGCCTGAAAAACTCACAAATGTATCATTTCAATTCAGTACTTTTGTTTTAGGTTTGATCTTTCTACTACCTTTTTACATTTTTGAAAGTTTTTCTAAACCGACCTTGATATTTAACCGCAGTATAATTTTAGCAATTTTATATGTGGGGATTTTTGCTTCATTAATTG
>CAZKUH010000352.1:0-3392 GCA_964555895.1 uncultured Enterobacterales bacterium | reverse complement strand
GCTGTAAAAAAAGTCGCACCTAAAAAGGTTGCTGCCAAGAAAGCCGCACCTAAAAAGGTTGCTGCCAAGAAAGCCGCGCCTAAAAAAGTTGCTGCAAAAAAGGCGATGACTAAAAAAGTAGTTGCCAAGAAAGCGACAGCCAAAAAGGTTGTTGGCATTGTTGGAGTGACTACAACAAAAGCTGTAGCAGGAGCTCAAAAAATAGCAGACGCAGCCAATAAAAAATTATCGGGTGGTTTAAAACAACTAAAAGCGTTTGAAAATAAAGCAGCAAGTGCTGCAACTGCCGCCAGCAAAAAGCGAGCTGCAGCAAAAGTCAAACCAACAACAGCTGCAAAAAAGGGCGTTAAATCTGCCATAGCAGCCAAGAAAAAAGCTGCAGCAACTGTAGCCAGCAAAAAAGTATCCGTACGCGTACTTAGGCTATCGGTGAAAAGTGCTAATGCTGCAGTATCAAAACTCTCTAAAGTTAAAGCAAAAATGGCCAAAGAAGAGAAAAAGATTGAAGCTGCCGTTATCAGATTCAGAGCCAAGCAGGTCAAAAAACTCTTGGCACTTGAAGCGAAATTCATTAAAGAAGCCAGTAAAACTAAAAAACGTCAAAGACGACCAAAGATGGCAAAAAAGTAATAGTTTAAAAAGCCCGCTGAGCGGGCTTTTTTTTGTATTGATTTTATGATATTTTAATTTTCACTTCACATCAGGAAGACAATTGCTTAATATCCAGACAATTTTTCAATAGCCAGCCGAGAGACAAATAAATGAGTGAAATAAAACATCATAAACTTATCATCGTGGGATCAGGCCCAGCAGGATATACAGCTGCGGTTTATGCAGCCAGAGCAAATTTGACCCCAGTTATTATTACCGGCATAGAACAAGGCGGACAGCTTACCACGACCACAGATGTAGACAATTGGCCTGGGGATTATGAAGGTGTTCAGGGACCGGAATTGATGATAAGAATGCAAAAGCACGCAGAAAGATTTGGTTCAAAAATCATATTTGATCACATCAATGAAACACAATTAGAAAATAAACCTTTTATTTTGAAAGGCGATGCCGGTGTTTATAGTTGTGATGCATTAATTATTGCCACTGGCGCTTCCGCTCAGTATCTGGGACTACCTTCAGAAGAGGCTTTTATGGGGAAAGGAGTTTCAGCTTGCGCCACCTGTGACGGCTTCTTTTATAAAAATCAAATTGTGGCGGTAATAGGTGGTGGCAATACTGCGGTCGAAGAAGCATTGTACCTGTCTAATATTGCCGCGGAAGTACATCTAATTCACCGTAGAGATGCACTGCGCTCGGAAAAAATCTTACAGGACCACCTTTTCGAAAAAGCAAAAAGTGGCAACATTACCATCCACTGGAATCAACACCTGCATGAAGTGCTGGGAAATAATATGGGAGTCAATGGTTTACAGATGAAGTCAACTATTGATGGCTCCATCTCAGCACTATCATTGCAGGGCGTCTTTATTGCTATTGGACACAAACCAAATACCGATATATTTAAAGATCAACTGCTCATGGAAAATGGTTATATTTCAATAAATTCAGGAACCAACGGCAATGCGACCGAGACGAGTGTTAAAGGGATTTTCGCCTGTGGTGATGTCGCCGATCATATCTATCGACAGGCAGTTACCTCAGCAGCGGCAGGTTGTATGGCTGCACTTGATGTTGAAAAATATTTCGATCTCGGATGCTAAGTAAACTTCCTACTGTCTTCAGCAGAAATCATGCCTTAATCATTTAAGGCATGGAATTGTTTTAACATTTCACGATATACAAAAGCATGGAGCGGCGCAGCATCCTCGGCATCAACCTTGTTAAACTTAATGCCAAAAAATAACCCTTCGGCTTCTTCCACATCAGTTTCCTCATTTTTAACAAAATTTAAGCCCAACGCAACAATGGTTCCAAGGATAGTGACCGTATATTCGTATTTGTCTATAGTTAAAGCCATAGTGACGGAAAGCGTTTCTTCCTTTTTACCGACGTCGACCTGCCCCTCCAGCCTGGCGCCCATAAAACTTAAATCTGTGATGCGCATATTGACCGGGCTAGATTCAGTATCCTCATTAATGACCGTTGCTGCCAAGGCTAGCCTGACCCGCATCGCTTTTCGAATTTCAACACTTTCAATTTTAGGTGGAATATTGATATGTACATGTGGATAGGGTTTGCTGCGATTTTCCAACACCGAAGTATTAAATGCAATGACTGAATTTAATGCGGCAAAACGAATAATGATTTCTTGGCCTTCTTTAAGAAACATATGATTGCCATCAGAATTTCTGGGCGTGGTGATGATAAAGCCATGATTTGGATTTAACCCTATTAAACGTACCGGATATCTCGAACCTGGTTGACTACATAACTCAACTTGCAGAACATCGCCTATTTTCAATCCTATGCTTTCAAAATTCATGGGGCACACCTATTTTATTATTTTATTGATAGCTTATGTGGAGCTAGCCTTAGTCAGTCTATCGGCTAGTTGCATGGTTTTAAAAACAGTCAGTGACTGCATTATTTGCTGAATTAAGTTTGCTTTTATTTGGTGTTGTTTAAGCTTACCTTATCCAGTGTTCAGGTTATTTATTAAAATATTAAATCGTTATTTTATACTATTTTAAGTTGAGATAGAATGGTAACTAAATAAGTGCACAGGTTACCATGGCATAATAATGAAAAAATTAATGGAAATACAGCACCCCGATGACTTTCCTGATATCAATTTAGCGCTGGAAGAACCTGACGGATTGCTGGCATTTGGTAATATTTTATCCCCCTGCATAGTTTCTGCCGCTTATGAGAGAGGTATTTTCCCTTGGTACGAACAAGATCAACCTATTCTTTGGTGGTCGCCAGCTCAAAGAGCCGTTATTTTTCCAAAAAATATTAAAATCAGTAAAAGCTTAAAAAAAATCATCAGGAATAAGGGTTACAGAATTACCTTTAATCACGATTTTGATGCGGTGATCAAAAACTGTGCGCAAATAAAACGTAATAATCAGCACAGTACCTGGATAACGTCCAAAATGATCGAATGTTATTCTCAACTACACCGATTAAACATAGCGCATTCCATCGAGATATGGCTGGACAACAAACTGGTTGGTGGACTTTACGGCTTAATAAAACATCAAATTTTTTGTGGCGAAAGTATGTTTAGTAAAACCACAGACGCTTCAAAAGTTGCCCTTGTTGCCCTTGCCAGTAATGCCAGAGCGCTTGATATAACTTTGATAGATTGTCAACTCATGAATCCATATCTGGTCACTATGGGTGCTATTGAAAAAAACAGAAACTGGTATAAAAATTATCTACAACAACACCCTTCTTCTTCTCGTCAATACGCACAAGCTGAAATAATGATTGAT
>CAZKUH010000351.1:0-3392 GCA_964555895.1 uncultured Enterobacterales bacterium | reverse complement strand
TTATGTCATTACCTTGTTTTTTTGATTTGGCTGTCACTGTTTTGTTGGCGCTTGAGGCGTTTTTTTCTTGGGCTTTGTTATTGCTGCCTCCTGCAGGATTTGTTCTAACTTTTATGGTTGCCCTGTTGGAACGGGTTGTATTGTGATCTACCGCTGTGCTTTTAACCTTTGCATGCGCGTTTTTTATTGCCTGGCTGGTCTTATTGTTCACCTTATTGCGATCGAAGTTTTCTTTAGCGGCTTTTGTGCTCTGAAATGGCGCCATTAAAAATAAACTGATAAATACTGCAAATAAAAATGGTTTCATATTACCCTCCTGAATTGTGATGAAGCCTTTAGCAAAATAGCAAATATTTGCTCAACATTCCATTTTAATTTTTCAGCCAGATTTTTTTGACTGCAGTAATCTGGTCTCTTAAATCTGCCGCTTTTTCAAATTCCAGTTGTTCTGCATATTTGAACATCTCTTTTTCCATTATTTTCACTTGTTTTCCCAGATCCTGATGCATATCTATTTTATAACTTGCTGCGGCTTCTGCAACTTTCTGCCGACGTTTTTTATTGTCTTTAAAGTCATAACCGGCTTCCATAATATCCCTGACTTTTTTAACGATACTTTTTGGTGAGATACCGTGTTCTTTGTTGAAGGCTTGCTGTACTTTCCTGCGTCTCTCCGTTTCTCCCATGGCGCGTTCCATCGATCCGGTAATTTTATCCGCATAGAGGATCACTTTGCCATGCAGGTTTCTTGCTGCCCTGCCCATGGTCTGGATGAGCGACCTTTCAGAGCGCAGGAAACCTTCTTTATCCGCATCAAGAATGGCTACCAGAGAAACTTCAGGGATATCCAGTCCTTCTCGTAATAAATTAATTCCAACCAATACATCAAATTTCCCCAATCTTAGATCACGAATAATTTCCATTCTTTCTAAGGTATCTACATCGGAATGCAGGTAGCGCACTTTGATATCGTGCTCGCCCAAATAATCGGTTAAATCTTCGGACATTCTTTTAGTTAAGGTGGTCACCAACACCCGTTCATTTATAACCACCCGTCGATTTATTTCTGAAAGTAAATCATCAACCTGTGTGGTAACCGGTCTGACAAAAACTTCAGGGTCAATTAATCCTGTCGGACGGACGACCTGTTCTACCACCTGATCGGATTTTTCATTTTCATAATTTCCCGGGGTCGCTGATACAGCAATACACTGTGGCATGATTCGTTCAAATTCCTCAAACTTTAAGGGTCGGTTATCCAATGCTGAGGGTAGCCGAAAACCGTAATCCACCAAATTTTCCTTACGTGAACGATCGCCTTTAAACATCGCCCCTATCTGTGGAATAGTGACATGACTTTCGTCGGTAATCAAAATGCTGTCTTTGGGTAAGTAATCAAACAAACATGGAGGTGGTTCACCAGGGTTTCTGCCAGAAAGATAACGTGAATAATTTTCAATACCGGAACAATAACCAAGCTCCTGCATCATTTCCAGATCAAATCTTGTTCGTTGTTCCAGACGTTGCATTTCCACCAATTTATTTTGATTTTTTAAATCATCCAGTCTTTCTCGTAATTCTATTTTAATATCGTCAATCGCTCCCAAAATTCTGTCTCTACTGGTGACGTAATGACTCTTGGGATAGATAGTGGCTCGGGCTGATTTACCCGTAACTTCCCCTGTCAAAGGGTCGAAGAAAGAAATCTTTTCTATCTCATCATCAAACAATTCGATACGAATAGCATCCCGATCCGATTCGGCTGGAAAAATATCAATCACATCCCCTCGCACGCGATAAGTGGCGCGCTGAAAAGCCATATCATTACGACTGTATTGCATATCCGCGAGCCGTCTTAGAATGTAACGTTGATCAACCGCATCACCTCGTTGCATATGTAACACCATCGAGTGATAGGTATCCGGATCGCCCAATCCGTAGATGGCAGAAACCGAAGCCACAATAATGGTATCTTTTCGCTCCAGTAAACTTTTGGTTGCGGATAAGCGCATTTGTTCAATATGGTCGTTAATTGAAGCATCTTTTTCAATAAAAGTATCCGAAGCAGGAACATAAGCTTCCGGTTGATAATAATCGTAATAGGAAACAAAATATTCCACCGCATTATGGGGGAAAAATTCTTTCATTTCTCCATAAAGCTGTGCAGCCAGGGTTTTATTGGGAGCCATTATAATAGCCGGGCGTTGTGTCTGCGCTATCACTTGGGCGATGGTATAGGTTTTCCCTGAACCAGTTACACCTAAAAGCGTTTGCGTTGCCAACCCATCTTCCAGCCCTTCAATGAGTTTTTTAATGGCCTGTGGTTGATGACCAGCCGGTTGATAATCCGAGACTAATGCAAAGTTTTTTTCCATATATTTTCCGTAGTCTTTATGCTGAGTTTACGTTAGCATAGACATACCATAGAGAGAGATATCTTACCATTAAATTTTAAGAGGAAGTCGCAGTGAGCATCCAGCTTTCTGATCGAGTAAAAGCCGTCAAACCATCCCCTACTTTAGCCGTTGCAGCAAAGGCTGCTGAACTTAAAGCGCAGGGAAAAGATGTTATTGGTCTGGGTACTGGCGAACCAGATTTTGATACCCCTGACCATATCAAAGAAGCCGCTATTAGCGCTATCCGAGCTGGTGCCACAAAATATACCGCTGTCGATGGTACACCTGAATTAAAGCAAGCCATTATGGCTAAATTTTCGCGGGACAACCAGCTTGATTATGCAGCAAAGCAAATTCTGGTTTCTTCAGGGGGTAAGCAAAGTTTTTACAATCTTTGTCAGGCCTTGCTCAATGACGGCGATGAGGTCATTATTCCAGCGCCTTACTGGGTATCCTATCCCGACATGGTTATTCTTGCGGGAGCTACCCCTGTCATTATAGAAACGTCTATTGAACAAAATCTTAAAGTCAATGCGGCTCAATTGCGTGCTGCCATCACCCCAAAGACCCGTATGGTCTGTTTAAATAGTCCGAGCAACCCCACTGGGGTTTCTTACTCTAAAAAAGAATTACAGGCGCTTGCAGCGGTTCTACTGGAATATCCAGATATCATTCTTGCCACAGATGATATGTATGAGCACATTGTCTGGAGTGATGAGCCTTTTATCAATATCGTCACCGCTTGTCCGGCACTCTATCCACAAACGGTGGTTCTAAATGGCGTTTCAAAAGCTTATGCCATGACCGGCTGGCGGATTGGTTATGCTGCAGGTCCTGTTAAATTGATTGCCGCAATGAAGAAAATTCAATCGCAAAGTACCTCCAATCCAGCTTCACCCTCCCAAGCGGCTGCGGTAGCAGCTTTAAATGGAGACCAATCCTGTATTACGCCAATGCTTAACGCATTTAAACAACGACATGATTATGTGCTGGTAA
>CAZKUH010000350.1:0-3403 GCA_964555895.1 uncultured Enterobacterales bacterium | reverse complement strand
GGAAATAAGGGGGTCAGGTCTTGTCTTTTGCCATAAAGACGATATCACACACAAAAACTGTCAAAAAACAGTGTCAGACCTTGTCTTTTTCGATATTCCATGTTGAATCCAGTTAGCGTAACACCAAAGCTCGGTTGATGATGAACGCAAACAAATGCAATGTGAAGAGAGTGTGATCGTTATTGCCGAAATGTAGTTAACCCTCGCCTTTTTGCACGTCTTCTACCCATTCTTCAATGCTGATCACTCCGCCCTCTTCTTCAGGGCGGCCTTTATCTTTTGGTGCAAGCACATCTTGCATAAGATCTACCCGCTTCCAGCCTGCAAACGGTGTTTTGTCTTTTTGACCGGGCACATAATGTGACAATTCTTTAAGTTCATATTTATGTATATAGCGCGGGCAGTTAATCCACATTTTTGTCAGTTTAATACGCACAATTAGCTCTGCTTCTTGATATTCCGACATCAAGGGATCATCTGCAGAAACGGTTGCTGTGCCATGAAAACGTATCCGATGTGGTGTTTCAAAATCAATAAACAAGATCCCTACTTTTGATGTTTCTTGCATATTACCAATGGAATAAAACATGCCGTTGCCATCATAGGATGGAAATGCAATAGTGGTGCTATCGACCACTTTTACAAAACCCGGTGCACCGCCTTTATAAGAACAGGTGGGTTGGCCATTTTGATCAATGGTAGATAGAAAAAACATGGGGCGGCTTTCAATAAAGCCTTTGGCATCATCAGCAATTTCCTCTGATATAATAACGTCAACTAATCTATCGGCTAATGCACGTGTTTCAAATTGATCTTGCAACTCACGATGTTTGTCGCCATAAAGTTCGCTCATTTCCATCTCCTTTTACTTTTTATTATGCTGTACTGTAACACTTCATTCTTGGTCATGTCTCGGGCAAATAACATCATCCATAAAAATCACCTGCTTGCTTCATGTATCATAGTGATATCTCATAAAATCATAATTTAAGGAAGTTTTAATGTTGCTTTTTGATACCTTGAGCCCAGGGCCACGTACGGTACGCATGTACCTTCTCGAAAAAAATCTAGTGATTCCGAGCCAGAATATTGATGTGTTTGCAGGTGAAAATCGGCAACAACCCTTCCTTAGTTATAATCCAGCAGGACAACTGCCCACACTCAAACTTGATAATGGTACTTTTTTATCTGAATCTGTGGCTATTGTTGAATATTTAGAGGAATTACATCCTGAACCCACGTTAATTGGTAACACAGCTGAAGAACGCGCATTAACACGACAGTGGTTACGCCGAGTTGAGTTTAATATAACCGAGTTTATCCATAATGCTTATCACTATGCAGAGGGCATTGATCGTTTCAAAACAAGAATTCCCGTTGCTGCTGAGACTGCTGATGGTTTGAAAGCTATCGCTCAGGATAGAATTGCTTGGCTTGATAACATGATGGCGGCTAAGACATTTTTGGTTTCAGATCGTTTTACCATCGCTGATATTTGGTTATATGTATGGCTTGATTTTGGTATTTCTGTTGGTCAACCCTTCGATCGTACTTTACCTAATATTACAGATTGGTTTGATCGTGTTGCGGTACGACCCAGTGCGGTAGCAAGCCTTCACCCAAATGTCCCTAAGATAGGAGTGAGGGGATAATAATGAGATTAATAAAAAGGCTGTTCTAGAAACCATAGAATATATTTTCTAAGGCAACGCCTATGATTTTAGGGTTAAAAAAAACAAGATATTTTTTAAACTAAACGTTTCATTTTTCTTGCGCCAAAGAATCCAATTAAACCTGAAGAAAATAACCAAACGGCTGCAGGAATAGGAACAACTGACATACCATTATCAATAGAGACAGTTACGAGGTCTGTATTGTCAGAAGAGTTTGAATCCCAGTAATAAAGTGAAAGCACGCCTGCTTGCATAGCCGTAACATTAAAATTTGTGCCTAGTAAAAAGAAAATATTATTGATTTCACCCACTAACGAACCATAAGCAAACGTTTCACCGTGTTGCGTCCATGTTCCAAAGTTCCGACCAATTTGTGTACCTGCTATTTGGCTAGAATCATCTGTTCCGGTCGCGAATAAATCAGCAATCAATCCATCAGCATTTGACCAACGAGGTAAGCTTCCTGCGTTCCATAGATCATTAACATATCTACCGAGCCTGTAATTGTGTCACCAACTGAATAAATCAATCCCGTGTTTAGGCCTGCGCCACTACCCGAAGTGCTATTTGCTTTTGCATAAACGTCAAAATCTACAGATGCAGCATTTACAGTAATTGAAACTGTGAATAAAACTAATGCGCCAATAATCTTTAAAATACTATTTTTAAACATAACCATCCCCTTTTTTACTTTAGGAACCACCCTACACTAAAATAATGATATCTGTAGCTTACACAATAAATTGTACTTTAGTACTATAACTAAAACACTCTATTTTTCATCTTTAGTTTTATACTGAGACCTTTGCAGGAGTCATCTTTTTCGTACAAAAATACTTATCGTGCAACGGTCTCATTAAAACAATTCAATCTCTTTTGTTTCTTGTTCTGTTTCAGTTAATAATCCTTCTTCTCGCAAATTTTCATAACATAAAACTTGATTCCGTCCATGATTTTTCACGTAATATAAAGCATGATCAGCCCGATCAACTAAACTACTTATAGGCTCTAATCTATTCATCTGGCTAAATCCAATGCTCACCGTTACTGTACCTACTTGAGGAAAAATCATCGTTTCTATTTTAATTCGAAAACGTTCCAAAGCTTGATAGGCTTCAGTACAATCAACATCAATCAAAACGATACCAAACTCCTCCCCCCCGTAGCGAAATAACCAATCCATACTACGAAATGATTCCATCATTGCTCGTGTCAATAAAATAAGTACTTCATCGCCATATAAATGACCAAAGTTATCATTAATTTTCTTGAAAAAATCAATATCTACTAATGAAAAATACGTATTGACACCCTCTACGATAGATATATTTTCTGCTTGTCGATTTAATAATCGTTCAAATGCCAAACGGTTCATTAATCCTGTTAAAGGATCTATTTCTGCGGTATAGAGCATTTGATTCAAATGTGTATAGCTTGTCAATATATGTTGCCAAACCACATCATTAACCATGCTAGAACATACCTGTTTAAGCACTAATACTGCCCCGACTATACTTCCTTGTATAATAGGGACATACATATCAATTAGATTAGAGTCATTATATGTAAAAATTTGTACTTCTTTACTTTCAACCGTTTTATAAATTATTTTATTTTTACCCAAAGGTATAGGCATAGACGTAGATACAAGGCTATCTCTAATCATAATTTTATTCCACTGCGTACCGAAGAAGACCGGCAGGCGGTCATTGAGGGTTTAAGCGACGGCA
>CAZKUH010000349.1:0-3414 GCA_964555895.1 uncultured Enterobacterales bacterium | reverse complement strand
GCTGCACAACAACCACCACGCCTTCCCGAGCTCGGCCAAGCTGGCCAGCAAGGGCAATATAGTCATTTTCCAGGCGTCTTACGGCTAATTCAAAGGTGCCATCGGCACCTTCCAACGTCAGTCCCTGATTTTCCAGTTGCTTGATATTTTCCAAAATTTTTCTTTCGTCCTGTTCAAATTGCAATCCCAAATTTTCCGCTCTGAGCCTGATATTAGATCGCCCGGATAAATCAGAAATAACGACATGCCGGTTGTTACCGACAAGTTCCGGAGCAATATGCTCATAACTGGCTGATATTTTTTCTATCGCTGCCACGTGAATACCACCCTTATGTGCAAAAGCCGACTGCCCAACATAAGCAGCAAAAGGATCATGACTAATATTGGCTAGTTCAGAAATTTTTTGTGAGACAAAACTCAGTTGATGTAAGTTATTTTCAGGCAAACATTTTTTGCCCATCTTCAACATTAAAGTCGGAATAATGGAAAGCAAGTTCGCATTGCCACAGCGCTCGCCATAACCGTTCATTGTTCCCTGAATTTGGGTTGCTCCAGCCGACACTGCGGCCAAAGAATTAGCCACTGCAAGTTCACAATCATTGTGCGTATGCACGCCAATTTTTATGTTAATTTGTTTGCGTACTGCTGTAATAATAGTTTTAATCTCATCAGGCAGGCTACCCCCGTTGGTATCACATAAAATCAACCAGTCTGCACCAGCTTTCTCCGCTGTTTTCAAACACGATAACGCATATTCAGCATTATCTTTCCAGGCATCAAAAAAATGTTCCGCATCAAAAATAACTTCTCTTTGATGCGCCTTAAAATAGGCCACACTATCAAAAATCATTAATAAATTTTCTGCCAGCGTGGTTTGCAGTACTTTTTCCACATGTAAAGTCCAGGCCTTAGCCACCAGGGTTACCGTTTGCGTTCCAGCATCAAGCAAACTTTTTATTTGCTTGTCTTCCGTCACCCTGACATGCGCTTTTCGAGTACTGCCGAAAGCAACTAATCGACTGTTCTTTAAACCATTATTAGGTAGATTCTGCATTTTAAAATATTGAAAAAAATCAGCATCCGTCATATTTGAACCAGGCCAGCCACCTTCAATATAACTCACGCCAAATGCATCCAGAATTCGGCTGATCTTGATTTTATCATTGAGTGAATAACTGATGTCTCGGCGCTGTGAACCATCACGTAAAGTCGTATCGTATATAAAGATATCTTCAGGCTGACTTGGCATAATTGAGTTCCGCTTTGGCATAATTCAGTTCATCAAATGCACTCCCGACAATTTTCAGAGTCTGTACATCATAAAGTTTTTCAAGTTGCCTTGTTAAAGTGGACAATCGTCTTTCTGAACAGACCTGAACTTCAAGATTGGCAGTATTGGCATCATGACTCAATGTGACATTGAGTGAGAGCATCTCAAAACCACGATGTCGTATCGTTCGAATAATACGTTCTAGAGAACCTGATATATTTTTGATAATTAATGAAAGATTAAATATTTCATTTTCATCTGCTTTAAGTAAATTGTTCATTGGGTTGCTCCCTCCATCATTTGAGAGTTATTTAATCCAGGTGGCACTAATGGCCAAACATTTTCTTCGGGATTAATTTGTACGTGTAACAAAAATGCGGCTTTAGAATTTAGTAATTTTTTTATACCTTTTTGTACTTCATCTTTGTCAGAAATTGACATGGCTGCTATTTCAAAAGCCTGGGCTATTTTCACAAAATCGGGATTATCTGAAAGATCGACTTCACTGTAGCGTTCTTCAAAAAACAACTCCTGCCATTGTTTAACCATGCCTAATCGTTGGTTGTCGATGATAATAATTTTTATGGGCAGGTCATATCTTTTGATGGTAGCCAGTTCCTGTATATTCATCATGAAAGAACCATCCCCGGAAATATTGATCACCATCTCGTCAGGGTGTGCAAATTGTGCCCCCAAAGCGGCAGGCAAACCATACCCCATGGTCCCTAAACCGCCACTGGACAAATGGTTGTTCGGATGAGAAAAACCATAGTGCTGCGCCACCCACATTTGATGCTGTCCAACATCACAACTAATGATAGAACTACTTTTCGCTTGTCTGGATAATTCATTAATTAAATAAGGAGCATAAATACCTGCTATGGGTGCATGATAATTCCAGGCATACTTTTCTGCATTTGAAAGACAACGATTTCTCCAGCTTGCAATATGAAGCTGGGATAAATTTTTGCTGAAAAATTTTAGTTTCGGTTGCAATAAACCGGGTAAGCTGATGTTCGCTTTTTTTAGTTTGCTAATTTCTGCTTTATCTATATCCAAGTGAATGACATCAGCAAGTGGGGCAAATTCCGTGAGTTTCCCCGTCGCTCTATCGTCAAAACGCACCCCAATAGCGATGAGTAAATCACATTCATGGACTGCATAATTTGCAGCTTTAGTACCATGCATTCCCAGCATACCCAAGTTTAAAGGGTCATCATGCGTTAAGATACCAATGCCTTTGAGTGTGGTCACAACCGGGATTTGCGCGATTTGACAAAAATCCCGGAAATCTGAAGTTGCGTCAGCAAGCACCACACCTCCGCCAGCATAAATTAACGGCTTCTCACTATTTTTAATTCGAGAAATTGCCAGCGCCAATAACGAATGATTGATCGTTTCAATAGCGCTCAGTTCAAACTCTGCGACATCAACCTTAGCAGTGTTAAATTCAAATTCTTGTAATTGGATATCTTTGGGTACATCTATTAATACTGGTCCAGGTCTTCCTGATCTGGCTATGCTAAAAGCTGCAGCCATAACTTCTGCCAAAGATTCGATACTTTCTACCAAAAAACTATGTTTCACTACCGATAAGGTCATACCGAAAACATCAACTTCCTGGAACGCATCTGTCCCCATCAATCCTGAAGAAACCTGACCGGTAATAGCAACCAATGGAATGGAATCCAGATAAGCGTTAGCGATACCTGTCATTAAATTGGTAGCACCTGGTCCGGAAGTCGCGAGACAAACCCCGACTTTACCACTTGATCGAGCGTATCCCTCCGCAGCCAATGCCGCGCCCTGTTCGTGTCGACACAATATATGACGCAGTTTTTGTTCACCATCCTTCCCTACCAGCGCATCGTAAACGGGCATGATGGCACCACCAGGATAACCAAAAATGATATCCACATCAGCATCCTGAATAGCCTTTATAATATAATCTGCACCGCGCATTTTCATTTTCATCTTTTTCACTAATAATTAATTCTTACTTTTATCAACCAGTCGGTTAGCTTTAATCCAGGGCATCATCGCGCGCAATTTTTCACCGACCGCCTCGATAGGATGTGCTTGCGCTAATCGTCTTTTTGCTTTTAATGTCACCGCACCACTTTTATTTTCCAAAATAAAATCCC
>CAZKUH010000348.1:0-3416 GCA_964555895.1 uncultured Enterobacterales bacterium | reverse complement strand
AGCAACCCGATTTTCTAACCAAATTGACATCATAAAGCCCTTGACTGTCTATAACGGTAATTCGGTAAAACTAATTTCTGTGTAGAAATTTTAAATTTATCTTGCGGTTGTTAAGGATATTTTTGTTTAATTCGTCCTATGCAGCGTTTCTTTAAAGATTTTGAGTCAATTGATCAGTTTACCCTTTCTCTGGATTATCATCAGGATAAACTTGAGTGTGTTCATTGCTCTAAACATGACCAATTTGTATCCCATGGGATAGTTTATAAGCAGCGCTCTATTGCTATTAAAGAGCCTGTAGGTAAACGCATATTTTGCTCTAACCGTTATGGTCGTTCGGGTTGTGGGCGAACTTTTCAATTATATATTGCCAGTGAAATCCCTCATTTTAGGTATGGTGCAGCACATTTGTTTGTTTTTATTTCCTGTCTTTTGGCTAATCTGACAATCCATGAGTCTTATCAACAAGCTTCCGGTCCGTTTGAATCCCGTCATGCTTGGCGTTGGTTGAATAAATTAATGGCTAAATTAGGAGATTATAGAACCTTCTTGAAAAAAAGGATTGAGTCTTTAACTTCATACTTTATACCAAGAACCCAGCAACTCAAACACCTTCTACCCACATTGAAACGTCTGTTATCCAACAATTTGGATTGTCCTCTTTGTCATTATCAATTTGCTCAACAAAAAGCTTTGATTTAACCCTTTTTAGCTGGTTATTTGATTATTTTTTGATTATTTCTTCTACCTTTTTGATTCGAATTTTCCAAATTCACGTCAATCAACTCATCTTGTTCTTCTCTGAAGTTTTTAATTTCACTCCGCAACAGAAAAGGTCATTTTAAGCTCAGATAATAGTCGTTAAGCTTCGATGAATGATTTCTCATACCCACGACAGGAGTTAAAATGCCCATAAACATAAATATCTCATCCAGAAAGAAGCCACCACTTGAACTTAGGCTACGTGTGCTCAGTGCCATTGATTATGCGCCTGGCAATAACATTAAAGAACGTATTATATCGGTCAGCACTAGAACCTTTACGGATGAACAAACAGATCGTGATTATCAATTCACTTGGCGAACGATTAGTACTTGGCTTTACCGATTTAAGAAAAATGGAATTACCACGCTAGGTAATAAAACTCGTTCTGATAAGAATACTTATCGTAAAATCGAAATCAATGAATTGGCTGAAGCCATAACTGACATCATTCCTACTTTAAGTAAAAACAAAGTGGGTAGTATTCCAAAAATGACGCTTTACCGGCAGTTGCTACAAAGGAATTATTTTCAACGTAGTCAACTTTCTCAAACTTCTTTCTATCGCATGGTTAGAGAAAATGATTTACTGGATTTTGAGCAAACTAAAAAACTACGTCATTCCTTTTCTATGCAGTATTCCAATGAGTTATGGCAAGCCGACACCATGTATGGACCTTCCATTAAACAACCTGATGGATCGTTCCGAAGAACCTTCCTCATCGCTTTTATTGATGATGCCAGTCGCGTTATTACTCATGGAGAATTTTTCTACAATGATAATACTGAGAACATGGTGGATGCCTTTCGGACAGCACTCTTTAAACGCGGCAAACCTGAACGACTCTATTTTGATAATGGTTCAAACTATAAGTCCAAAGAAATATTACAAGCCTGCATCAGGCTTGATATTCACCTTTCCCATGCACCCATTAGAGATGGCGCTGCTAAAGGGAAAATTGAACGGTTTTTTAGAGGATTTAGAGATAGATTTTTAGTTCAACATCTGGAATTCAAATCATTAGATGAATTAAATGACAAAACCCACATCTGGATAGAAAATGAATATACCAGTAAGCATCATAGTGGCATTCAAATGATTCCACTTGATAGATATAATCTCGATCATCGTCGTATTAAATATTTAACTGATGATGAGTATACTGAGGAAATATTCTTTATCGAAGAAACCAGAAAAGTCTCAAAAACCAATGTCTTCTCCATTAACTCTCAAAAATATGAATGCCCCGTTGATTTAAGAGGCAAGAAAGTTCAAGTACGATTTGACCGAAATCAGCGGAATCGATTTATCGTGTATTTTGCTGATAAACGTATGGGTGATGCGACCCTGTTAGATTTACATTTTAATGCCAACCAAAGAAAACCTTTCAAGGAGAATGCGAATGATTAAGTCTGTATTCGGCATAACCAAAGAGCCCTTTAATCGTAATGAACTCGTCTTGTTATCACAACAAAAACAAATTGCCGACATCATCAAAATCCATTCCCAGCAAGGTGGATTCTCTGTCGTTATTGGCGAACCAGGTGTAGGGAAAAGTGTGTTGAAAGAGCATATCGAAGCGCTTAATAGCGAACGTGACATTACCGTTGCATCCTGCGCCAGAACCTTGCATACCTACTTGCAAATTTTAACTCAACTAGCTGAATCTTTTAAAATTAATGTCTCTGAAAAACATCTGGAGAAAGAACTGATACAAAATGCGTTCAATCAGATCAGGGAGCGTAAAACGCTGTACATACTGATTGATGAGGCTCATTTATTGGATATGCAAGTTCTTCGAAAACTACGGTTATTGTTCGAACAATTCCCTAAAAAACATAACTTGATTCTATTTGGTCAGCGCGATTTATTGCATTATTTATCCATGAATGTGAATCAAGATATTAAAAGCAGAATTACTTATTCAGCGCATATCACACCTCTTAATAACGATGATTTGGAACATTATATCGTTAAAGAATTGGAAGCTGTCAGGTTAGGTATTAACACCTTTGATCCAGCTGCAACTGAACTTATCATACGTTCGGCTCAAGGCAATTTAAGACTTTGCCGTAATCTTTGTTATGGCAGTCTTATCGAAGCTTGTATGGAAACTAAAAAAATCGTCACCATCAAACATGTCAATAACATCCTAGTTCAACCCCATTGGCGTTCCCATGAAGAACTGTTCAAGCAGCAAGTGGCATAAAATGGAGGCAAAAAAAATATCGTCTTCCATCAATATATCACTTGAAGATAGCTGGCTTATCATGCAATTTTTACGGACATTGAGTGATGAGATTTGGCAAGAGTATGAAAAAGAATTACTCAATAAACTGAATCAGTTTTGTCATAAGCAAGCGTTTATTTGGTCAGATGGCCTATTCGAGGATGATATCCCGTTTTAACAAGCCTGATTAATCGTATCAAAGAAAAAATGGTTGCTGAAGAATCAACAACCATTTTTATCATATTTTAAACCCTAAATTTCAAACAAAACAGATCCAAACTCATCATCACTTTAGAATGATTGTTTTGGATCTTAAAATATACGATAGGTATTTGGGAAATATTATGACGCAGTTTGGTTGATCATATGATTTTAAATTGGGAAAGAGAAAAATTGTTATGATGTGAATGTGGTAAAACCATCG
>CAZKUH010000347.1:0-3425 GCA_964555895.1 uncultured Enterobacterales bacterium | reverse complement strand
GCCTGTAGCTCAGCTGGATAGAGTACTCGGCTACGAACCGAGCGGTCGGGAGTTCAAATCTCTCCAGGCGCGCCATATGAAAAAGCCCACTCTTGTGGGCTTTTTAGATCGGGTGACTGTGCGTTTAGTCTGCAGTTGTCTAAAAATGAAAATTAGCATTAAGATAATAACCATCAAAAGTTAAATTACTGGTAATGCCACTAATATTATCAATAGTTAATTGAAGTCTTTTGTAACCGATTTCAGCGCCGAAGCCAATATCAGATTCATAAGCGACGGCAGCTCGCGCATCGGTGAATGAGTTGCCGTTATAATTTACCACACTGGTTTCCACATCTAGGGCAAAATTTGTTGCTGGAATTTCAAATTTAGCATGGCCATAGAGCATTGGAACGTATTCACTGAGAACATCTGAAACAGTATTTGTCGAAGATCTGATGCTAATTGAACCGTCAAAATTCTTCACATTAATACCGAGATCGAGTGATACCCAGTTATCGAGTAACTCATAATATAGAATGATATCCTGGTGACCTAAATCAAGATCAGAGGTGATGGTATCATTGACGGTAAATGTTTGTCCCCCATAGTTGACGGTACGGGATAAAGTATTTACTGCAGATAAACTCACTTCCTGGCGTTGTAGTTTGATATTGGGTAGAAGAGGGATAGGGTGTTCAATAGCAATATAATAATTGTTTTGCGTCTCATCTGTCAGACCCAAATCAGCATTTAAGTTAATGGTATCTGGACCTTTTGAAATACCGCCGGAAGGAGAGAGTGACCATTGTCCTACTCCAACAAAGACACCTACCGTATCAGCAATGGCAAGAGGTGAAAGTAAACTGGCAAAACAACTTATAGCAACTAAATGTTTTTTCATGGTAATACCCAAAGTAATGAAAATGTAAAAGTTGTTATAAATGTAGGCTAGCTTCGGTTGTTATTCCAGTATCTGCATCACATTATACTAAAAGACTTATGAAATGCCTCAGAAGGTATAATTGCCTGCCAAGTTAATATTAACACGCATTTCAGACATGATTCATTTGCTAATAAAAGTCTTCAGTTCCGTATTGTTGATAACTCTGGTTATGATTTGAGTAATAGCCTGGTCCATTACTGCTTCCACATCTCTGATGTTGGCTTTTAGTGCAACTTCCTGACTTCTGTGGGACTCAAAATTTTGGGTTAATGACAGCCCCAGTTTTTTTACTTTGACTTGCAATTGCAAATGACCGAGAACTTCGGATTTAAGGGTGTTCGCGTTCACTTCATTGTCGGCAGTTAACAAAACGATGGTCATATAGGTGCTTCCTGATGGAATATCAGCATCGGCATCTGTCTCGACATTAAATCCCACTTTTTCGAAAGCATCGGTAAATAACTCAGTAAACAGTTCTCTGAGGTTTGTCTCATAACCATATTCAGATGTTGATTTTGTGCGTATTTGGTTGAGTATGGTAAGTTTAATGGTTTTGTCTACCCCAAATTCTGATTTATCAATCAATAATTTGGGGTTCAAAGAAAGACGAGGTGTCTCAATAACGCCGTCAGAGGCGCAAGCACTGAGGAAAAAAATAGTACTCAAAGTAATAATTTTTAATAATTTCATTATAATATCCTGAAAAGTTTGTAAATATCTTGAATGTTTTCTATCGCCCAGTTGGCCGCACAAAACGAATGTGTTGACCAGATGGCTTTAATTGAAGCTATACCTAAATATTGTATATTTTCTTTGGCGATGGGTAAATAACTTATATGCCAGGGTTCAAATGTAATTTCCTTTATCTTGTGATGTTGTTGCGGTGTGGTGGGTTTTTTTTGTAGCATATAAGGTCGGAAAAAATCGTACGCTGAAAGGTTATCTTGTAACCATTGATTTAATTTTTCACAGGGCCCATTTTTGGCAAATTCTACTCCCGTTAATTGGGGGTGATAGCCCGTTTCAATGATATTGGCAGCAAAAATATCAATATCTGTCCCCCAATGGTGGCGACTCAAACCTGGCAAAGCACTCCACCTAGAGATGGCAAGGTATTTTTCATGGTTTGACTTAAACGAATGAACAACGTTTTCGTCATCATCAAGAATGATTCTCTGACCACTTGATTTTTCATTCCAGATCAAGACTTGTCTTTGATAACTTCGATAACCAGAGAGCAATGCTAGTTTATTTCCATCGAAGTACGCTTTTTCGCACAGGGCCGCTAGATGTGGTGAGACATCTTGATGAATATATAAATCAGGGCTGACCAAGGCGTATTGAGATTGGAAAGGTTGCATTAAGGCATCATCAATACCGAGGATTAGCTCAGTATTCATAGTAGAATATTTTCCAGAATTTTTTCATACATTTGCGTTAATTTATTCAAGTCTGCGATCCTGACATGTTCATTAATTTTGTGGATGCTTGCGCTACAATGTCCGAGTTCAATTACTTCGGTACCTAGGGTGGCGATGAACCTGCCGTCAGAAGTCCCGCCGCCAGTTGAATGTTCCGGGGTAAAATTTGCTATTGATTTAATCGCGGCATCTACAGCATGGATTAATTTACCCGGTGGGGTTAGATAGGGCATACCATTAAAAGTCCAGTCGATATTGTAATCAATAGCACATTGATTGAGTATTTCCAGAGTTTCTTGCTGCAAGGATTCAAATGTTTGTTCGCTGCTGAAGCGAAAATTAAATTGGATTTCCGCAATGCCGGGGACAATGTTTTCCGCAGTTCCCGCGTTAAATGTACAAATTTGAAAGCTGGTTGGCGGAAAATTTTGATTACCATTATCCCAATGTTTTTCAGTTAATTGATTTAAAGGCTGTAAAGATTGATGAATAGCGTTGGTTGTGAGTTCAGGGTAGGCGACGTGACCCTGGACACCGTGAATTTTTAAATGGCCAGTGAATGACCCTCTTCTACCTATGCGGATGCGGTCTCCAACTTGATGAATGCTTGAGGGTTCACCGACAACGCAATAATCAATTATCTGCTGTCTTTTTTTCAACTGCTCAATCACCTTCACCGTGCCATTGACAAATGGCCCTTCTTCATCACTGGTAATTAAAAATGCAATGGTGCCATTAAATTGTGGATGTTTTTTAATAAAGCCCTTGGTGGCTACAAGCATTGAGGCGAGGGAGGTTTTCATATCTGCGGCACCTCTACCATATAAAAAATCATCAACTTCAATGGCTGCAAAAGGTGGCGTGTGCCATTGCTTAGGCGGGCCAGAGGGTACCACATCGGTGTGGCCGGCAAAGAGAAAAACCGGTGCAGCGCGGGATTGTTCCTGATCGGTTGAAAAGGTAGCCCAAAAATTTGTAACATCTGCAAAAGGCATCTGCTCAATATCAAAACCTAAAGCACCAAGAAAATCACACATCAATTTTTGACAACCTCCGTCCTCGGGTGTCACCGACTTTAT
>CAZKUH010000346.1:0-3428 GCA_964555895.1 uncultured Enterobacterales bacterium | reverse complement strand
AAACCATTTTAATTCCCACTGAAACCTGCATTTTCAGGTGGCACGGGTATATATTTGACGGAATTGTTATCAACAAATCATCCATAATTTTCGGTCCGCCTTCTGCACCACCGCCAAACAACCACTCACTGCCAGTTGTCGATAAACGACGATAATTCCCTTCGCCGTTTTTATCCCAGGTCGTAATATATACTTTGCTACCACGCCAATCTTTAACACCCAATGCCAAGCCCTGGTAGCTTACCGAAATCTCCCTTTTTTCTTTATTCACTTTAATCACCGCTGCACTGGAAATTTTTTCCCCAAAAGAACGCTGACTGGCTCCTTTAGTTGAGTAGAGCGTGTTCCCCCAACCAAAAAACACATGGGCAAATGTCCAGCGCAATGAATCGGGCATTTTTGCATTGAGTCGTGGTAGAACTTCGTTCCCTTGTTTTCCTGGAATTGAAAAAAACAAACTGAAACTTACGTTATCAAAATCATTATTCGGATTCCATACTGCAGAAACATTATGCATTTTTAAAACCAATTCCAAATTGTCACCCGTTGCATTAACTGTAACTTTCTCAATATCCATCTGGTGCTGGCTGGCTGATTGCTGCGGGGCTTTGTACTGATGTAGAATACCATTATCATCATTTAAAGGATCAATAATTTCAAACGAAATTTCCGCTTGATTTAAGTTGGTGAAATAATTTATTTTTTTAGAAACAAGATTATAATCTTTGGCAAAAATAACAAATTTATTTGTGTTAAAACCTGGTTTCGTCACAGGCAGAAGAACTTTCCATGCTCCATTTTTATCGGTGGTGAAGCCATGAGCATCTTCTATCTCATCATTTATCACTAATAGTAATTTAGCATTTGACAGCTTGCTTGTTCCGCTGAGCCAGGCATCAGCAGTCAACGTCAAACGGGCATAGTCTTCCTTAAAGTGAATATAAGGCTCTGTAGAAGTGTTTAGACTATTATTTTTGTCTTTGTTTAATTTTAATACCAGCATCGCTCTGGCTGGCAACAATAAATTAATTTTCCCAGCATATTTGTTTTGTTGATACTTTTTTATTTCAGAAAGATTCAAATTCTCTTTAAAGATTATATTGTTTTCAAAATCAACAGCCCGATCTAACTTTAAATTACTGATTAACTTTGAACGATCTGCACTATTTATTATGATAACTAATTTCTCTTTCAGGTAACTTCTTTCATAGACAAGGACACCAGAACTTTCACTGTCTTGATACAGAATACGCAAATCACCCCGACTTAATGTCTGATATTTTTTCCGTAACTTTGCTAGTTTTTTAATAAAAAGATACATGGGTGATTTTTTATTGAAATTGTTTTTCTTTCCGTGAAATCCCTTTGCAAACATGCTGGCTCGGGTTTCTTCTATTGCTTGTTCCGTCCCCTGATAAATGACCGGAATACCAGCAATTGTGAAGATGGTGAAAAGCGCCTGTTTAAGCGCATCTATGCTACCATCCGCCAAAAATCTTGGGGTATCATGGTTATCAACAAAGTTTGCAATAATATAAGGATTGGGATAAATCAACATTTGCTGTTTTAAACGATATGCCAACAACGATGTCGGTCTACCCTGGGAATATACGCTTGTTAACGTAGCAAACAGGGGAAACCCAAGAACAGATTTGAGTTCCGGTTTCTCTGTAGTACCAATATAACTAGCTGCTTTTTTCTCTGCGCTATTCTCTCCTTCAGCTGAAATTTCATAAACTTCACCAATGGAAAGAAAATCATCTTTTCCTGCGGCTTTAGCTGCGTTATTAATGCCATCTGAACTATTAAAAAAATCAAACCAAAAATCATGTTCAACAAATTTTACAGTATCCACTCTGAATCCATCGACACCGACTTGATCAATCCAGTATCGATAGCTTTGTTTGAGTACCTTCCTCACCATTTTATTTTCAGTGTTGATATCTGCAAGACCTGCCAACTGATAGGTCAATTGTTGTGATGGGTCCCGATAATCCGCTATAGCGGGCGTCCAATGATAGACATTGGCGGCAACCGCTGTTTTACTGGAACGATCAATGAGATCAAAAGGATGCTGTGTGGGTGTTGCTTGCGCCGAATCAGCAGATTCATAAACAACAAAGTTTTTTAAGCTGTCTCCAGCATCATAAGTGCCCTTATAGCCAAAGAAATTACCGGTATGATTAGTGACTATATCCTGAATCAAATACATACCTTTTCGATGAAGTTGATCAGATAGTTTTTTATAATCATTTAATGTGCCAAAATGCGCATCAACACTTTTAAAATCAATGGCCCAATAACCATGATAGCCCCCATATTTTCTGTGTTGACTCCACCATTGATTGGCAACGGGTGGCGTGATCCAGATGGTTGTTGCCCCCAATGATTTGATGTAATCCAATTTCTGTGTAATACCCAGTAAATCCCCACCACTATAGTGGCTCCCTGAACGAGGATCATATTCTCCTGTTCCTTGATCATTATTCTCCGGATCACCATCATTGAAGCGATCAATCATTAGAAAATAGATAATTTGATCCTGCCATTGTGGTGAAGCTAGTTGCAACAACAGTGTGGATGAATCCTCATTATTAATATTTTTTTGTTTGACACGCTCAGCCATAACGTTTTGTCCACCCACAATGACCCCAATCATTAGCGAAGAATGAATCAGGTATTTGAAGAGCTGACAATATTTTTTCATGGCAAATTCCTACTGAGCCTCAACACTTTGCTGTTGACTTTTTTTGCAATTAGTATCGTCTACAAAAAGCATGAGGATGCCCGCTATGATCATACTGATACCACCAAAAACAATGGCATAAATTGGCGTATCATTAAATACATGACGCATGAGAACGCCCAATACACTGGCCGCGAGGATCTGTGGAATAACGATGAAGAAATTAAAAATCCCCATGTAGACGCCAATCTTTTTAGCGGGAACTACAGACACCAAAATGGAATAAGGGATAGACAAAATAGATGCCCAAGCGATACCAACACCAACCATAGACAACATCAACCATTGCGGATCTTTAATAAAATAAAAAGATATTAGACCTATTCCGCCCAAACCAAGATTGATTAAATGGGTCCATCGTCGATTGAATTTTTTAGCCATAAAGGGAATGACAAAAGCAGTCAGCGCAGCAAAACCACTATAAGCGGAAAATAAAATACCAACCCAGTCACCCGCCTCATTGAATGCTAGTGAACTGGGATCTTTAGTACCATAATGGAAATCAGCAACCGCAGCGGTGGTGTAGATCCACATTGTAAATAATGAAAACCAGGTCAAAAATTGTACTGCAGATAATTGTTTCATGGCTCTGGGCATATGAAATAAATCATCAACAACGGCATAAAAACCATTTTTTGTTTTATTTGATACATTTCTACTACCTACTTTCAACATATTTCCA
>CAZKUH010000345.1:0-3430 GCA_964555895.1 uncultured Enterobacterales bacterium | reverse complement strand
AGGTTGGGTAAAACTAACAATCTGCTCTTTTTTTAAGGCTATTTGCTGAGGAAACTGTTGTTTCTCCATAAACTGAATCAATTGCGGATTGGATACGCCAAAGGCATCTTTTGCCTGCAAACGAAATTTTTTCTTATCACCTTCTTTTAGCCCCAACAACTGTTGCTCAAGCGCATCACTTAAACTACTGTCCCCAAGTTGCAGTAAACTGGGTTTACCCAACGCCCTGGTACTATCGGCTACACTACCATCATCCAGCGTGAGCGTCATGTGCAGCAAAATTCTTTGCCTAGGTTTTAAAATTTTATTCATCAGTCTTTCTTATCAGCATTGCTTTTTTTTTGCAGAAAAATCGCATCATAAATAAATAAAAACGCACCCAAAAAGATAAAACTATCTGCAAGATTAAAGGTGGCAAAATGATAATTACCAGAATACCAATCGATAAAATCGGTCACTTTTTCCTGCACTAAACGATCAATTAAATTACCTAATGCGCCACCGACAATCAAACCACAGGCAATACCCAATAATTTTTCAGCCGGTTGCATTTGTGACATCCAGCGGATGAGGATAGCCGTTACGGTTAAAGCAATAGCACTAAATAAATATTGCTGCCAGCCCCCGGCATCGCCCAGAAAAGAAAAAGCAGCGCCGGTATTAAAGGCCAATCTCAAATTAAAACCAGTAAACACATTTACTGGTTGATGTAATTGCAAATACGCTAAGGCCAACCATTTACTCCCCTGATCGATCAAAATAACCAGCACGGATAATAACAACCATTTAAGTTGTCCTTGTTTTAGCCAGTTTGATTTAGCCAATTTTTCTCACCTCACCTTCACCTTCAATATTTTCCACACAGCGCAAACAAAGTTCAGCATGACGCTGATCAACGCCGATATCCGGTCGTCGATGCCAGCAACGGATGCATTTTTCTGCTGTCGATTTCACCACGGAGATGGCAAAACCACCTTCAATATCGGCATTTTCCAAAGACGCGGGTTTGTCAGCATAATCACATAACCGCGCTTGAGATGTGATTAAAATAAAGCGTAATTCATCAGCAAAAGTCTGCAATAAACGCTGCCAGTGCTCATCAACATACAAGGTTAATTCCGCTTCCAGAGAACCGCCAATTTCTCCCGCATGTCTTGCTTGCTCCAGCGCTTTGTTTACCGCTGTTTTAACACGCAGCACCTGGCTCCATTGTGGCATATCGAGTATGGCAGTTTCGGGTAAGGTTTTTAATCCTTCAAACCAAGTTGTAGTAAATAGTATTGTTTCTTTTCGCTGTGGCAGTAACTGCCAAATTTCATCGGCGGTAAAACTCAGAATGGGCGTCATCCAACGTACCAAAGCCTCAATCACCAGAGACATCGCACTTTGACAAGAACGATGCGCCAGGGATCCTTTTTTTGAGGTATATTGGCGATCCTTGATGATGTCGAGATAAAAACCGCCCATGGTTATGGAACAAAAATGATGTAATTTTTGCACCACCGCATGAAAATCGTAGACTTTATAACATTGTAGAATTTCATTTTGAATTTCCAGTGTATGGGCCACTGCCCACTGGTCCAAGGGCAACATTTTTTCAAAGGCAACGGTATCAGTCTCAACGACAAAATCATCGATATTAGCCAATAAAAATCGGGCCGTATTGCGAATTCTTCGGTAGGTATCAGCGGTTCTTTTGAGAATTTCATCTGAGATGGCCATTTCACCCTGATAATCGGTTGCAGCAACCCACAATCTTAATATATCAGCGCCGAGTTTGTTGTTGACGTCTTTGGGTAACAGCACGTTGCCACGTGATTTAGACATTTTAATACCCTTGGAATCCACCACAAAACCATGCGTTAATACTGCCTTGAACGGCACCTTGCCATCTAGCGCCAACGAAGTCAGCAAGGAAGACTGAAACCAGCCTCGATGTTGATCGGAGCCTTCCAGATAAAGATCAGCCGGTCGCTGCAAATAATCGCGTTGTTCGAGAACGCATTGATGACTAACGCCAGAATCAATCCAGACATCAAGCGTATCGAGTACTTTCTCATAATCATCAGCCTGAGTTTCAATCAGTGATCCCGGGGTTAAGTCAAACCAGGCTTGAATACCGCTCTGTTCAACTTTATCCGCCACTTGCTGCATCAAAGCGACGGTATTCGGGTGTGGGTTTCCGGTTTTTTTATCAATGAAAACCGCCAGTGGAACCCCCCAGGTTCGTTGCCTGGAAATACACCAATCTGGACGGCCATCTATCATGGATTCAATACGCGCTTCACCCCAACCCGGTATCCACGCTACCGTTTTGATAGCGGCTAATGCGCTAGTGCGTAAATTCTCTTTATCCATACTAATAAACCATTGCGGCGTCGCCCGAAAAATAATGGGTTTACGGTGCCGCCAGCAATGTGGATAACTGTGTAGCAGAGGTTCATGGTGCATGAGATGGCCGAATTCAGACAGCTTTTCTATAATATTGCTATTGGCTTTAAAAACAAACTGTCCCGCAAAAATTTCCGTGTCTGCCAGAAAAACACCATTGGCACCTACCGGATTTTCGACGGGTAAATTATATTTCTGTCCGACATTAAAATCATCCACACCGTGTGCAGGAGCCGTATGTACACAGCCCGTACCCGCTTCAGTGGTCACATGATCACCCAGAATTATCGGTACCAAACGTGCATAAAATGGGTGTTTTAATTGCAATCTCTCCAATACTTCTCCGTTACAATTTCCCAGCACGCTATAGTCTTCAATGTTCCAACGTTGCATTGAACTTTGAACCAGCGCAGAAGCTAAAACAAGGCGGATGTGCTCACCATTGAAATCTGCTACCTGAACCAAAGCGTATTCTAATTCAGCATTCACGGCCACAGCCTGATTTGCTGGCAAAGTCCAAGGCGTAGTCGTCCAGATGACTACCGCTATCTCACCTTGACCATGCTTATCCCCGTCCACAAAAGTGATGAGCTTTTCAAAAGTTTGTGAATCATTTAACGGAAACAACACATCTATCGCAGGAGATTGCTTATCTTGATATTCGACCTCAGCTTCTGCCAACGCCGAAGCACAATCTGTGCACCAGTAAACCGGCTTAAAACCACGATTTAAATGGCCATTTTTGATAATTTTACTCATCGTGCGGATGATGTTGGCTTCGTATTTAAAATCCATGGTGCGATAAGGATTTTCCCATTCAGCAAAAATACCCAAACGAACAAATTCATGCAATTGACCCTGCACCTGAGTCTCTGCGTAGCGGCGACACTTTTCTCTGAATTCTGCGGCAGAGATTTTTTGTCCAGGCTTACCCACTTTCTTTTCTACATTCAACTCAATGGGTAAACCATGACAATCCCAACCAGGCACATAGGGCGCATCATAGCCATCCATAGTTTTGAATTTTACGATCATGTCT
>CAZKUH010000344.1:2316-3432 GCA_964555895.1 uncultured Enterobacterales bacterium | reverse complement strand
AAGCTGTGTCAATTTCGAAAAAATAAGGCGCAAGTCCCTGTATTCCAACTACGGCCCAATTTCGACCGGGTAGAGTGTCCAGGGCAAAATCCTTACGTATACCAAGCTGAAAATCCCAATAGGGTGCGATGGCTTTACTATACAACGCTTGTAATTCGGCTTCTTCTGTTTGACCATTTACTGACTCGAAATCTGTTTTTACCCATAACTTCTCGAGATCGTAACCTAACCAAAATTGACCACTGAGTACAAATGGATTTTGTTGGTCGGCGTCCCTGACCTCTAACTGATCAAACATAAATTTTGATATAAGCGGATCATCATCCGCACCAGCGAAAGCCTGGTGGCTAAAGACCAGGTTGAAGGAAAATATACTGAATATTAAAGTTAACCATATTTTTAAAATGCTATAAAATTTATTCAGCTGTTTCAGTTGATTGATCTTCAGCGAAAAGCCAGTTCTTTTTTGATTCATTATGTTCATTTAAAACTCTCCGATTAACTCACTCTGACTTCACGAAACATACCGGGCATATGATATAGAAGATGGCAATGATATGCCCAACGCCCAATAGCATCAGCTGTCACCAGATAACTGATGCTGGAGCCGGGCTGTACAATGATGACATGCTTTCTAGGGATGTATTCAGGCTCTTCGGTTTCCAATTCGCTCCACATACCGTGCAAGTGAATAGGGTGGGTCATCATGGTGTCATTGATCAGGGTAAAGCGAACACGTTCACCATATTTCAATCTCACCGGTTCTGCATCGGCAAATTTAATGCCATTCATCGACCACATATAACGATTCATATTACCGGTAAGGTGCAGTTCAATTTCCCGCGAGGGTTCACGTCGATCTAAAGTGGGATATAAATTACGTATATCGGCATAGCTCAGTACACGTCGTCCATACAAACGCTGATGATCACGCAGACCGATACCGGGATCATTGAGTCCATTTTCTGGCGTCATTGCTCTCATATCCACCTGAGGACCAAACTCCGTCTTGACGTGGGTTATTTTTTGGTTACTGCCGAAACCGGCTTTGCCAAGAGAGACTTTATCAGTACTATCATGGAGCACTTTCATACCTGACATCTTGCCGTGATCCAT
>CAZKUH010000344.1:0-2216 GCA_964555895.1 uncultured Enterobacterales bacterium | reverse complement strand
CCTGCCATGCCCATGTCTCTGACACCCAGAACAGGCGCCGGGTCCATTTCAGGAACTTCAGCAGTCTGATTCTCATTAGCAGTCAACGTTCCACGGGCAAAACCTGTACGATCGATGCTTTGTGCAAAAATAGTATATGCAGCATCATTTTCTGGTTCCACGACGACATCATAAGTTTCAGCAACGCCAATTCGAAACTCATCGACACTCACGGGTTCAATATTCTGGCCATCTGAGGCTACAACTTTCATTTTTAAACCAGGGATCCGTATGTCAAAAATGGTCATTGCCGAAGCATTTATGAGTCGTAAACGGATTTTTTCACCTCGTTTAAAAGTCGCCAGCCAGTTATCATCAGGCGTCATACCATTCATCAAATAGGTATAGGAATAACCAGTTACATCTGAAATATCCCGATCACTCATTCTCATTTGGTTCCACATGGCGCGTTTATTCCAGGTCTGAGAAACACCATTTTTCTTAATATCTTTCCATAAATCGCCAACTGTACGTTCACGAAAATTGTAATAATCACTCATTTTTTTTAATTTAATGTAGATATCTTCAGGTTTTTCATCTGACCAATCGGACAATACCACCACATGATCACGATCATAACTCACCGGATCGGCTTCTTTCGGTTCAATCACAATGGCACCATATAAACCGGTTTGTTCTTGAAAATCAGAATGACTGTGATACCAGTACGTGCCATTTTGATTGACATCGAATTGATAAACGTAGGTTTCACCTGGTTTGATGCCGCTGTAGCTAAGCCCAGGAACACCATCCATATTGGTTGGCAAAATAATACCATGCCAATGAATGGAGCTGTCATGTGCTAGATGGTTCGTTACACGCAAGGTAATACGATCACCTTCTTTCCAGCGCAAGGTAGGACAGGGAACAGCACCATTAATGCCAGTTGCTTGCACTTCTCTTCCGGTAAAGTTTACTTTTTGATAACCGATATTGAGATCAAATTGTTTACCACTCAATACTTTGGGCGCATGGTGTTGTTTTTGTCTCGACTGACTCGCAGCAAAGCTGGATGAGACGCCTCTCATTTGATATAAAAGTCCTCCAGCTGCCGCGCCGGTGACAAACCGACGGCGTGAAATACCGTTCTTTTGTTGATTGTTATTCATTAACAAGTGCCTCCTGAAAGGGCATCTTTGGTTTAAAAAATTGATCTGTTATTTCGGGATTTACAGCAATACAAGATTGGAAAGTGCAAATCCTCGCAAGCCGCCAAAGAAATTTAATATCTAAATTTTGGGCGGATCTGTCTTATCTATTTCAGGAATGGGTGGGCGGAAAATAGTTGGGTAAGTTGGGCTGATAGCCAACAGTCGAGGTTGCTTGATTTTTTGCGAAGGGATGAGCATATCTTCATTGTTTTTCATGGTCGTTAGTGTCAAAGAAACACAACTTTCTAGTGGACAAAAGCACTCAAGGACACAACAATTACAATGGTTAGAAGCAGCCGGATTTGTAGATGTTTCAACGGGATAAGTCGGAGAATGTTCCGAATCAGCATACATCGTGGATGACCGGTGAACGTATCCATTGTCTTCGTCCTTTTGACAGGTATTAAGCGATGTTGCCATCACTTGACCAACAAAGGTTAACAACATCAATATTACGACCATTCCATTATATTTAGTTGAAAGCACAGAAATCGCTCATTGCAAATGATAATCATTATAATACTTAAATGGCATGAAAAATCTAGCTAAATGTATAGAAATATGCAGAAAATGTATTGCAGGTTAATTCTGTGGATAAAATATTCTTGACATGGAGTTGACTCCATCATTTAAACTTTAATTATTCAATAACATGAACGGCAAAAAAATGTATTTTAATGTTCTAACAAAATTGAGTTTGTGGGTTGTCATTGGGTTGTATTTTTTTACCGGTGAAGTTTATTCTCATGATCCTGTTTTCAGTCCCGGTCCTCACGTCTTATTTAAAGATGGTTTTGAAGTTCATCTTGAGTTTGACCAAGCAAAACAAGGAAGTGAATCTAACAACAGAGATTCTTTGGCAGTAAAGTACGGATTGAGCGGTGACTGGGTCGTTAGTATAGAATTGCCCTACTTGCGCAAGAAAGACTTGTTTGTGAATGAGCGCGGCATTGGTGACCTCTCACTGTCGACTAAATATCGGTTTTGGCGCAACGATCAATTGGGTATTCAAGAGTCTGCAGCAGT
>CAZKUH010000343.1:0-3453 GCA_964555895.1 uncultured Enterobacterales bacterium | reverse complement strand
GGTAACAAGGCTTGCGTCATAATCATTTTGTGGGGGACAGTTAATGGCTGTTGGCAGTTTATCGCCTCTACAGCCATTTACGGGAAAAATGATTTGAAGCGAGATGCCTATCTGGTAATCGTTCACATAAAAGGCTTAAATTTATAGATGTTCTTGATGTAAAAGGAATATTTAACGGCATAAAAAAGACATAACAAAAACACAAATGGCTTCCAGCTTATGTTTAAGCGTGGTCATTAACTAAATATTAAGTAATCACATGTTCTAATAGAGTTAGGCGATGCAATCTGTCAAAAGCAGATCAAGTCAGGATCACTAGCAACGTCTAATCATTTACACGGGTGAATATAAAACAGACAGCAATAATGCTGCATTAAACTGAAAGGTTGAACCAAATGAAAAATTTACTATTAGGAGGGCTGAGTCTCAAGGAAACATTTGATGCGCAAGTTACTGCTTCACTTATGATCCAGACAAATGCACTAATTCCAATTAAATTAGCGGTCAGGCTTTGCGGAATTTCAAGGCAAGAAATTAACCGACGAATTGCTCGCGGAACATTTCCTAAACCGAATAAATTATCAGGTAGAAGGAATGCGATACGCAAAGCGTTTTATCTTAAAGATATTCATGAATGGATCAAAAATCCGCATATGTATCGCCAAGCTGAGTAGCTAAAAGTTATCCACAAAAATCAAAAATACCAATAAACGGCATAGTGCCGTTATTTTTTTTGAGTAGCCAGCCAAGTAGCCAGCGGCTTTACGTAATACCAGAAAGAACATGGATGTCCAACACAATAAAGTATCATCGATACTGTGGTTAGAAACATTAAACTCATAACAAAACGCCAAACATTTTGGTGTTATGGCTGCCCCGGATTTGGTATTCGCGTCAATCCAAGCGGATCGAAAGTCTTTGTCTTTAAATATATGAGTGGAGAAAACAAATAAATAAGCCGATGGATATCAATTGGCAAATATCCAGAGTGGTCTATTAGGCAAGCTCGAAAAGAGTATGACGAGCTTTACGAACAAGTTTACCAATATGGTCGTGATCCGGTAGCGGATAAAAAAGCCGAAGAAGAAAAACGAAAAGCAACCTACTCCGTTTCAGCATTTATTGATGTTTATATCGAATACGCGAACTTAAAAGGCAAAGCATCGATTAAAGAAGAAGTGCGCGTATTTAACCTTGATGTGATCCCTATCATGGGAAATAAAAATATTAATGAAGTCACAGCCGATGATATTGATAAAATGCAATCACGTATTTTAAAGCGCGCTAAAAAAACAGCGAACGCAACGCGTAGCGGAAAAGTTGCTGTTAAAAATAGCCTTGCCTATACAAAGCAGCTTTTCAAGTTGGCGAAGAAAAAAAGACTGATTGAAAATAACCCTGTCATGGAAATCGAATCTTTAGGTGCATCAGGATCAAGAAGCCGTATTTTGAGCTTTGAAGAAATTTGGAAATTTTGGAACAGATTTGAAATGCTTAGCGTTCCCCCTGTTACCGCTAAAGCGCTTAAATTTGCATTAGTGACAATGCAGCGCAGTGTTGAGGTGCGCAATATGCGCCACGGCGCATTTAAGCCAGACGAGAATGTTTGGCAAATGGAAAGGTACGAAACAAAAAATAAAACCATGCATCGCGTTCCATTGAACCGTTATGCTCTGGAACTTATAGAAAAGAAGTTGCGCCTTACACAGGTGCATCGCCATATATCTTTGGTGCAACACGCGCCATGTCGCCACCCAAAAAAACCTAATCCAAAATTAATACCTTTGGGCATTACTGCCATGCCTCAAGCCATTCGCAAAAATCGTAAAGCTTTAGATATAGCAGATTTTTGCCCTCATGATTTGCGCCGCACGGGTGCAACATGGATCACCGCCGTTGGCCTTCCGAAACTTTATGCTCGTCTCATACTCAATCACAGTGATGGTGAAAGGGATGTTACTGGCGAAGTTTACATTCAATATTCCTATGACCTCGAGAAACGCCGTGCCGCGCAAGTATGGGAATTTATCTTAGATCAGATTGTGACCTGCGATACACCAAAGGATATCCCTACTCTTGAGGAGTTAAGAACAAGAGTAAAAGAGTCAGGATTACTTTAAATGATTTTTCATTCGTCACCTTGAAAAATCTCATCCCGTTTGCGCTCAATCGCCTCTACCTCAGTTTCGGTAAGTTGATTAAATTCTTTTTCTCGTGCGCGCTTTGATAATTTGCCGTCATTCTGATCCAGAAAACGGATAAGCAGATCAACCAGTTTATCCGGCATATCGATATAGTTTTTGATGAAGTCATTTAGTTGATCATACTTTTTCAAGTAATCAACTTCCTCAGGCAAAGTTTTATTGACGGTTTCTTCAACGCATTCAAAAAAGAACTCTGCTTGCTTTGTCGCATCAAAATAGCGATACAGATCAATAGTCTCATTCAAGACTTCAACATTATTTTTTTCAGTAGGTCGCCATTCAATTAAATCAAGTCGAGGCTTTGAAAAATGTTCCAGCGTTTGTCTGTAATCATCAATACGTTCCAGAATAACAGCGGATACTGGAAAGACTAAGCCTTTAGGTACAAATCCCTTTTCCGCCAAAACATGATGGAACATATAGCGATGAATACGACCATTACCATCTTCAAATGGATGAATAAATACAAAGCCAAAGGCAATTAACGCCGCCATCAGTACAGCATCGTAATCACTATCAGCAAGCATTTGGTAGGTATTAATCAATCCTGACAAAAGGCTATCCAGATCATCATGGCGCGCCGAAATATGCACAGGCATTGGCATTCCAGTTGTCCGATCATGATCGCCTACAAAACCACCCTCAATACGCTGTCCGGGCATAACAAATCGGTTATCTGCAATAACAACACTTTGAAGAGATTCCAGCTCTTCAACCGTCAACTCTCGTTTTCCAGCTTCACCAATAATCTTTCCCCACCGTTCAATGCGGCTATGTGGTGGAGCCTCCCCTTCTATGGTGTAGGATGCCTTTGAATCTTTTAGTAAAAGGAAAGCAGCAGCTCGACTTAATAGATCGGCATGTGTCTTACCTATATGATCGACAGCGACCTGAGACAAATTTAAACCGATTAATTGCTCAAGCTTTTCCGTTCTTCTGATCAATGGACAAAATTCACGGGTTCCCGGTAAGTTATTACGAACACGATGGCGCTTTGAATCACGTGACAATCCCGAATATTGAAGGGTGTCATTAATAACCTCGACAAAATTACCTTGCTTCACATCCTCGATATCAAGTTTTTCTTCGCATAACCACTCATACAGAAACCATATTCTCCGGCTATATGCGCCCGTTGGTTCTGAACGAACAATATTAACTATCTCTTCTTTCTCAATCGTTGAAAACAAAGCTTTGAGAGCCGCTAGATCAACGCCCTCATGTTTCAGCGCAAATGTAAGGTGTCCAT
>CAZKUH010000342.1:0-3458 GCA_964555895.1 uncultured Enterobacterales bacterium | reverse complement strand
GGGCGTAAGCAAAAGCGAGCGACCTCTTTACGGCGATCTCGAAACCAGCTTTTATGCTGATTATTCCCAGCAGCCCTCGGATTTGGATGCAGTGAGAATAGTTGCTGAAACTACCTAAAATCCGATGGCGTTCTACTTTAAACACAAAAAGCCTTCTGCTATGTGTCATCTTTGAGATACCTTGTAATTCAAAAATGGAAACAAGCCTTGAATCGGTTTATGATTGAATTTGAAGAGGGGTTGACACCTCATCTATGAAACGAGCAGTTACACAGTTAGCTTTACAGACAGCCTCTTCCTTCATTTAACGTTCTCAACGACCTGCCAGTACCAACCTTTTTCGGCCATACATTGATCCGTGCGATCCATAAAGTAGTCTAATTGACGTTTATAGGAACCGATAGGTCGCCCCGGCATAGCATGACGATAATCTCGATGGGCAGACTAGGCACTATCCTGGTCGTAATAAGTCACACCATCAATGGTAATCCCTTCTTTAAAAGCAAAGTTACCACACCTTTTGCGAGCAGAAGATAATGCCACTTTATATTCGGTAGTGCCTCTTTGATATTGGTAATTGACCCAACGTTTATTACTAACGCCAGTGGCGCAACCCGACAACTGAAAACCAACAACAATTATCAAAAAAATCGAAAGTATACAATAAGTTATTTTATTCATTTTATTTTCTTCATTAACTAACAGGCATTAACCTTAGCATTGATGTTTGTTTAGGGTATCTACACATTTCTATGGTTATATTGAACATTGTTTTGATGATGAAAAATCACGAACCTGTAGCTGGTATACACCTTCTGGTTCGGATGTTTGACCTGGTATAACCACGATAAATACGGTTTGTTCCGGGTCAATGCCCGATGTATCAATGATACTTGCCTCCTCTTTAACACCACGGTTTGAATAAATTAAATCCTGGTTCTGATCAAATACCTCTATATCAATTGCACTGGCTGCAATAGTGGATGAGGAATCAGGGGTGGCCGTTATTTGGTATACGGTATTCTCTTTTAACTGAAATCTGAAAAAATCTTTATCAAGTCGTCGATTCAATGCACTGGTAACAGGATCGCCCAGCCCGATTCGCATCCAACTATTAATGTCATCCGGCACATCACCACCTTCGTGTGAAAGACGATAACTTCCAGTCGAGTTGCTCGAGCTTGAAACATCAATGTAATACTCACCAAAACTTAACTCACTTTCAAGCACAAGCAGTACTGAACCATCCGGTTGGTTTAGCGTTGTGACATCAACAATTCCACCATTGGCATTTAATAATTCAAGTTTACCGTCGGTAAGTGGTGAGCTGTCAGTACCCTTTTTTAAGGTTATATAATGCTTCTCATACGGTTGTTTGTAAATTTTAAACCAGTCATGATCGCCAGATTTTTCTAACTTTCCCTTCTGCAACAGTCGAGTTGCAACATAGGCAGGTGTTTTGTCTGTGGCAGGAAAATCATCTTCAGGAACAATTGTGCTGTTGCTTAAAGATATGTTGAAAAGCCCACCCGGGGTAGTTCGATTGACTGGTTCGACCCCAACAGAAAAATAATATTCCCCGTTGTAAGGCGGAACGAAATCGATTATTGCATAGATCTTACAATCTGTAAGGCACGTACTGCCCGGTTTAAAAGCAATACCTTTTTGAAATAATTTATCGCCATTTAAGTCTCGAATAATGATCCTTGGACTACTTATCCAATTTTTAACCCCAGGTCTGGCTTCTACACGGATTTGATATGTCTTATCAGAAGACAGCGTCGATTTATACCAGTCGTAATCACCTCTGGAACCAAGCTGACCTAGCAAAGAGCCTCCCGGATTAATAGTGGCGTGAGTACTTAAGTCATTAGGTATGTCACCTCCTTCAACGTCAATCCGATAATCGCCTGTATAACCATCACGACTTGCCACTGTGGCATAATAAGTTTCTTTTACTCCAATGCTTCCGGGGACATCGTAGTAAAAATCATTGCTTGCACCAATATCGACAACAGTTAATGCTTTTCCTTTAGAATTTCTGATAGTTAAAGTCAGCGAACCGGATAATGTGGGATCGGGTTTGGCTAGAATAAAACGATAGCGTTCTCCGTTATTAAGCTCTGTTTTAAACCAATCATTATCATTGGAATAATTCAGGGTCGCTATGACGGGAAACCCGCCAATCCGACCTTGAGTTTTAAGTGAATAGATATAATCGTCCCTTATCGAAAATAGCACCAAGTAATAATCATCACCAGGGAAGGGTTGTGGTGAAATAGTGTCAGATCGTATCTCTAAATAGTATTCCTCCGTCCTTTTTGGTTTGAAATTTTGAAAGGTTTTATCCAGAACCAGTTCGTTATCTCGAATAATGATGTTCGCATCTGAATCATAAAAAAACACCACCGGACTGTAATGATCGACCCAGTCATTGGCGGGATTGTCGAAGTTAACGCTAAAATCGTAAGCGACTCCATAGTCAAGCGTGATTCGATGCCAATGACAAAACTCTGAGCTTCTGCAACAACCTTTACCGCTTTCACATCCTCCAAGTTTTGGCTTACCAACAAATTTATACCAAGTATTTGTTACAAGATGACTCGGTGTTGTCGATAAATTTGTTGGTTTAGCGCCTTCAATCGGACCTTTAATTCCTGGTAATGGTGTAAATCCAGGAACTTCAGTGAGGGTTTCTGAGGGTGCTTCACCCAGATACTCTTCATCAGCATCGATCCGAACAGTCACTCCGGTTGTGCTAACCTTGTTGTCAGCCCCTTTTATTTCATAGCTAAAATAATCAGTTCCGGTATAAAAGTTTGGTGGGGTATAAAGAAGTGAAAGTTTGTCTTCAGAGAGTTCAATAGACCCACCAATTGATGAATTACTAACACAGGATAATTCAAGTTGTTCGCCTCGATCATTTGCTAACACATTAATGACCTGTTCAGGTGTTTTCACTGCCAGACCACCAGCGAAATCTACCAGTGCTTGCGTCTTTTGGGTTTTCGGGGGCAGGATTTTTGATGAGTCATCAGTACTGCCACCACATCCCGAAAGTATCAGAAGCAACAAAGAAGATAGAATAAATGTGTGTTGCTTAGTCTTGTTATAAATCATAATATTGGCTCCCGCCTATTTTTCCGTTAACTGAAAACACGCCTTGTTCAAAGTAATGGTATTGAAACTTTATTGGGATGGAGCATACCCGGAGAGTAAAAAATAGAGGTATCGCTGATGTTGTGGATTTTATCGAAAATGATGCAAACCTTTAAATTCAATATGTTACAGGCTGAAATATTAACTAACCTGAACTCGGGGTAAGGGAAGCCGAATCAGCTCAATTAAAATGTGAGATAACCAGTTGAAAAAGCAGTAATTGATTAGAAAACAAAACCCTAAATTTAACCAATGAGGGAATTTACATGGTTATCAAGGCGAGTTTTTGCAGTAATAAT
>CAZKUH010000341.1:0-3465 GCA_964555895.1 uncultured Enterobacterales bacterium | reverse complement strand
AGTGGCTAGTGTAGAATGGCCTGAAAAACCCGCTGCTGCTAAATCCGCATTGACTGGTCGGCGATAAAAGAATCGATAACGACCTTTGGTGCTGGCATAACCCAAACGCGCATAGAATTTTTTGCCATTGGCAAGATCCATACCCGAATTAATGAACAAACGTAGACCACTACTTTCTGGGCGACCCCAGGTTTGGGTGAAAGGGGTATCACCAAAAGGAGAATCAGCACCTACACCTTGTACACCTGTATTAAGTAAAATTTGAGCATCAGGGCGGATGAGACCACGCGACAAGGCATCATTATTAGTATATTCCAGGCTGAAATTAGCGAAACCACTAGTACCTAATTGCACGCCTTTATTGACGGCGAGCTGGGTACTGTTTTCACCTTCATAATACTGGCCGTATTTTACTTGAGCTTCTCCGCCATCTGAAGCATCTTTCATGACAAAGTTAATCACACCGGCAATGGCATCTGAACCGTACTGTGAAGCGGCACCATCACGTAAAACTTCGACACGTTTAACGGCGATTGAAGGAATCATACCAATATCAACACCTTGTGCACCATTACCTGCGGCAGGTGCGAAAAATTGAACCAAAGCGGAACGATGACGCCTCTTTCCATTGACTAAAATCAACATTTGGTCAGGAGCTAGACCACGTAGAGAAGTTGGTCTGACGAAAGCACTACCATCGCCTGTGGCTGGTGTCGCCGTGTAGCTAGGTACAAGCGCTTTCAAGTTATCGGTTAAGTCGGAAGTATTACCCATGTCGGTGAGTTCAGCGCCACTGATAAGATCGACTGGAACGGGTGAATCTGCAAGCGTTCTTGTTTTTTGGCTACGAGAACCAATAACAAGCACGACCTCATCCTCATCAGCAGTGCTATTTGCATCTTTATCAGCTGCATAAACTGCACTGAGAGGGGTTAATAAAGCAGCCAAAATGGCTGTAGATAGGACTGTTTTTCTCATTATATTACCTTCTGTTTTTGTTGTGTAGCGGGTAACGGATAACAATATTACGGAAAGGTGTCAACAGGCTAGACCAGTTTTATCCGCTGAAGATCAATAAAAACTTTATTTAGTTTAATAAAAACCATAAAAACTTTCTCAAAAGCGACGTCTAAAGCTACTATTACGTAAACGTCAAGTAATTTAACTTGCTGTATTATAAGAAAAAAATGTATAGAACTTATTTATCAAGCTAATTGCTAGTTCAACAATCAGTTAAAAGCAAAATAATTATCAAAATAAAGAATAATTTGTTAATAAACCACTAATGTTGCACTGCAATATTGCTATTGTTAAATAAAGGTCAGAATTGATTGAAATGAAAACAGCGTTGAAGTTACCTAATTTCAGGGGTAAAGAAATAGCACTTCTGTAAAGGTTGCGCTGTTTTTATTGGAAAATTTTGTTGTTTTGACCTGGAACGAGCAGACAAAATATGTGTCGGTAAAAGCGCTTTTATAGGCGTCTGGTAGCAGGGAACATTATTTCATCAAACTGTCATTTTAGCGGTTGATTTTAGAGAACTGAAAGGGCATGATCCGTGCAGAATAATTTAACCTGTCATGGAGTATGCATGAAAATTTTGATCGCAGTAAAGCGCGTGGTTGATGCCGAAGTCAAAGTGCGTGTAAAAACTGATCAGACTGGCATTGAAACCAGCAATGTCAAGATGTCGATGAACCCTTTTTGTGAGATCGCAATAGAAGAAGCCGTCAGATTGAAAGAGCAGGGTGGTGTGAGTGAAATTATCGCCGTCTCTGTCGGTCCGGCCAAGTCTCAGGAAACCTTAAGAACTTCTTTGGCATTAGGAGCTGATCGGGCTATTTTGATAGAGACAGATGAAACAGTAGAACCCTTGGCAGTTGCGCAAATTCTCAAAGGTATTGTTGATGTCGAGAATCCTCAACTAGTCATTCTCGGCAAGCAATCGATTGACTCGGATAACAATCAAACCGGACAGATGTTAGCGGCCTTACTGGACTGGCCTCAAGCCACATTCGCTTCAAAGCTTAACGTTGAAGGTGATTGTGTAGTGGTAGTACGAGAAATAGATGGCGGACTTGAAACCCTGAAGGTGGAGTTGCCGGCGGTAATAACCACAGATTTGCGTTTGAATGAACCGCGTTTTGCTTCATTGCCCAATATAATGAAAGCGAAAAGAAAACCGCTGGAAATAACAGCGATTTCTGAGACGGGTGTTGATATTAGTCCGCATTTACAATTATTAAAGGTTGAGCCACCTGCTACCCGCGAAGCGGGCATTAAGGTTGAAACAGTGGCTGAACTGGTGGATAAACTTAAAAATGAAGCAAAGGTGCTGTAATGACGATTTTAGTAATTGCCGAACACGATAATAATACCCTCCAGGCTGCTACCTTAAATACGGTTACTGCGGCCACTAAACTCAATCAGCACATTGATATTCTGGTGATGGGAAATGATTGCAAAAAGGCAGCCGAAGCGGCTGCTGGCATCAGTGGCATCAATCGGGTACTACTCTGTGAATCTGAAAACTGTGAACATCTTACGGCTGAACAGCTTTCAGAGCAGGTGATGGCATTAGCCGATGGTTATGGGTATTTTCTGGCATCTGCCACCACTTTCGGCAAAAATTTCATGCCGCGTATCGCTGCCAAACTCGGCGTCGCCCAAATTTCAGATATCATTGAAGTGATCAGCGAAGACACTTTCAAAAGACCGATTTATGCAGGCAACGCTATTGCGACGGTAAAAAGTAGTGATGCTAAAAAAGTTATCACGGTTCGAGGTACTGCATTTGATCTGGCAAGTTGTTCAGGCAATGCAGTCGTTGAAAATATTACTTGTGCCGCCACGTTCGATAAAACCATTTTTGTCAATCACGAGTTAACAAAATCGGCACGCCCAGAATTGACCTCAGCTAAAATTATTATTTCGGGTGGTCGCGGTATGCAAAATGGTGATAATTTTAAAATGCTGGACGAAATTGCGGATAAATTAGGTGCTGCAGTGGGTGCCTCACGCGCAGCGGTGGACGCAGGTTTTGTGCCGAATGATTATCAGGTCGGACAAACAGGGAAAATCGTTGCCCCTGATCTTTATATTGCCGTTGGCATTTCAGGTGCTATTCAACATTTAGCGGGTATGAAAGATTCCAAAGTTATTGTTGCCATCAATAAAGATGAAGACGCCCCTATTTTTCAAGTGGCAGACTACGGGTTGGTGATGGATCTGTTTGATGCGCTACCGCAATTGAATGCTGAATTAGGCTAGTCAATAAATATTTCATTAAACGGGCTACGGCCCGTTTTTTGCTAAGGTCTTAAAATACCTGTATTTTCTAACCCAGCTGCTGTTCAAAAATCGTTATTATCCGTGTTTTCTGCTTGCTTCGAGGGTAGTATTTATGGTGTTATACCCATAATCATTCAAAATGCAGGATTTCAGCAAGAGAAGAAGCGTACATAT
>CAZKUH010000340.1:0-3466 GCA_964555895.1 uncultured Enterobacterales bacterium | reverse complement strand
GGCAGCTTTGGCGGCATCAATGACCTCTTGTTCAGTTGCTTCGGGCCTGCCGTAACGAATATTGTAACTGACATCTGCCGTAAACAATGCGGGCTGCTGAGTAACCAACGACATTTGTTGTCTTAAATCTCTCGGGTCCAGTTGGCGGATATCTATTCCATCGAAAAGCACCTGACCTTTTTGCGGATCATAAAAACGTTGGATTAATTCAAAAATGGTCGATTTACCCGCACCAGAAGGTCCAACCAACGCCAGACTGCCGCCGGCTGTAATTTCCAGAGACAAATTATCAATGGCTTTTTGATCGGGCCTAGAGGGGTAATAAAAATCAATATGTTTAAAAGATAATCGTGGTGCCAGCTCTCGCGCCTTAACACTGATTCGCTCCGGTGGTTGAATTTCGCTCGGCACATGCATCAGTTCCAACAATCTGTCGGTTGCTCCCACCGCCCGCTGTAGCTCACTAAATACTTCAGACCAGGTGGCAACTGCGGTACCCAGCATCAAGGTATAAAAGAAAAACGCACCCAGATCGCCGCTACTCATCCTGCCTTCGATAACATCTGTTCCACCCACCCAAAAAACAGCGGTGATGGCGCCAAAGACCATAAGGATAACTGCCGCAATAAGAATGGCGCGTTGTCCTACTCGTTTTTTGGCAATGGTATAAGCATTCTCAACTTCATGACCAAAAGCCTTTTTTTCTTCGGCTTCGCGGGTATAACTTTGTACGGTTTTCATGTGCTGAATAATTTCTCCAGCATAACTACCAACAGCAGCGATAGAATCTTGACTGTGCGTCGAGAGCTTTTTTACTCGTTTACCAAATAACAATACCGGCAGAAGGATTAACGGTACGCCGGATAGCACAATCAAGGTTAGTTTTGTATTGGTAATAATCATGATGATCAGCGCCCCGATAAAAGTCAGTGAAGTTCGCAGCGCCATAGAAAAGGAAGAACCGATAATAGATTGTAACAGGGTGGTATCGGTTGTAAGACGGGACATAATCTCACCACTTCGGTTGGTCTCAAAATAACCTGGGGGCAAAGTTAGCAGATGATTAAAGACTGCCAAACGAATATCTGCACTGACTCTTTCTCCCAAAATAGACACCAGATAAAATCTGACAAAGGTACCAGCCGCCATGAAAACAGCAATCCAGATCATAAAAATAACCGCATTTGACAACCCTTCCAAGGTCTGTCCGGAAAAGCCTTCATCAATCAACATACGCACGCCAAGCCCAATAGAAAGTGAAATCCCAGCGGTAAATATCAGCGCCAGAATAGCGCCGATAAGAATTTTTTTATACGGCGTTATGAAACTCACTAGTACGAGTAAAGTCGAAAATTTCCTACTGCCTGCCTGGGCTTGATCTGCTGATTCCTTTAGTGCTTCCTTTTTGTTCGAACTCAAAATAATTACCGCCTGATAGGATAAATGATGCGTTTTTATTGATTACAAAGACTCTGCCACGACAAAATCGTTGGAATCAAGGCTAAAGACCCCTTAATACCGGGTTGAGGTTATTTAATTTGTACATGATACTTGTGCACAGCTACCTCAGACAATGTTAAACTGCACAAAATATTTCAATCTAAGAGACAACCCATGGTGACATTGGGCGAAATGAATGACCTCAGGATAAAAACCATCGCTGAGCATGAATGGATTCTGGATGGTGAAGACTACGGCGATCTGATATTAAAACGTGGCCACACACTCAAACTTCGAGGGCAAAACGATGCAGTTGAAACAGCGACTCATATCACAGTTTTTGTTTATCGAGATGCAAAAGATAACCTGGTGGTTATTGATAAAAAACCTAAAGTAGCCGAAAATGAGTTTGCGCGTCTGGAAGTGGTGAGCATTACCCCCATCGGTGCCTTTGTTGATTGGGGCTTACCAAAAGATCTTCTGGTACCCTTCGGCGAACAAAGCCATCCCCTTGAAGAAGGGCAAAAGGTGATTGTTTATGTCACTAGAAATAAAGCAGACGGCAGAATGATGGCTTCAAGCAAACTTGATAAGTACCTCAATAAATCTCCAGCTCAATATCATATGGGCCAGGAAGTTTCGCTGTTGTTTGCCCAAAGAACGGATCTTGGCTACAAGGCCATTGTGAATAATTGTCATTGGGGTGTTCTACACTCTCAGGATATTTTCAAAACTATTCATCCTGGCGAAAAATTCATTGGTTATATAAAAAGAGTAAAAGAAGAAAATAAAATTGATGTCATGCTGACGCCACCAGGAAATCAGGATTTTGCTAAACTGGGCGATCGCATATTAAGAAAACTCAAACAATCTAATGGATTTCTGGCTGTCTCGGATAAAAGTTCTCCTGAACTAATTTCTGAAATATTTTCAGTGAGCAAAAAACAGTTTAAAAATGCCATTGGACAACTTTATAAACAACGTATGATCACTATTGAAAAAAATGGTGTTTCATTAAATAAAAAAGACTGAATACTCAGGAATATAAAAAGGAGTTCCGCCTTGAACAAGAGTTTTTCAACCAATATCTTGGCTCTCACTTTAACCCTTGCGGGTTATTATCTTAACAATAATATGTTGTTAAGTATCGGTATATTTGCTCTTTCTGGTGCCATTACTAATTGGTTGGCTATTCATATGTTATTTGAAAAAGTCCCTGGTCTTTATGGTTCCGGAGTGATCCCTGCTCGCTTTGAAGATTTCAAAAAAGCGATTCGCAGTTTGATGATGGAACAGTTTTTTACCGAGCAGAATATCGACCGTTTTTTAACAGGAAGCCATAAAGGTCCAACTGATTTACATTTAGCCCCAGTGATTGAAAAAGTTGATTTGTCCCCAGCATTCGATGCGCTGGTAGCGGTTATTATGAATTCTTCTTTTGGCAGTATGTTGGGTATGTTTGGCGGTGAGGAAGCTATTACCCCGTTAAAAGAACCCTTTATTACCAGCTTGAAAGATTCACTTGTACAGATGACCCAGGATGAAGAGTTCAGGGCTTTATTAAAAAAAGAATTGGAGCAACCCGATGTCATGGCGGACATTCGAGCGAATGTGGCTGAAATTATTGAAAAAAGATTAAATGAACTCACTCCGCAATTAGTAAAAGAAATTATCCAGAACATGATCAAGCAACATCTTGGCTGGTTGGTTGTTTGGGGTGGCGTATTCGGTGGCTTGATTGGTCTTGCTGCGGCTTTTTTAAATACCTCTATCTAATATCAGTTTCAAAATCACTGTGATTTCAATGAAAAATAAAGATAAAAAAACTACTAAATTCACTGCAAAAATAAAACAGTCAGCCAGTCACTATGGCATGTCCTATAAACGTAAAATGCAGACTAAACTGTATACCCTGTTTCGTACCAGGGGGGGTAGTTTCTATGGTATCGGTTATATTATCACTCTACTTTTTCATGAGGCGGCTTAAGGTCTCTTCCTCCATCGCCTTCATGTTAAGGCCTCGAGG
>CAZKUH010000339.1:0-3466 GCA_964555895.1 uncultured Enterobacterales bacterium | reverse complement strand
ATGTTTAAATCAGCAAAAAGTTCACTTTACTGCGTCAGATTGATTTTCTGGCAAGGCGTCTTGAAACGCAGCTAAAGTCAAACAACGTGAATTTATTGCTGAAATTAATGGGTAAGGTGTCATATCCACCTTAAAACGATGGGCATTATAAACCTGTGCCGTCAGAAATACATCTGCCAAAGTTAAGGTATTTGCAAAACAAAATTCTGCTGCGGTATGGTTCAGTTTTTTTTCAATGGCCTCAAACCCCAGCTTAACCCAATGGTGATACCAGCTGTCGATAGCTGTTTGTGTCACAGCCAAATCTCCTTTGAGATATTGCAATACCCTTAAATTATTCAGCGGATGAATATCACAAGCCACTGTCTGCGCCAATTCACGCACTTTTGCTTTAAGTTTTAGTGCCTTTGGCATTAAAGGATGTTGAGGATAGCTTTCTTCAAGATACTCTGCAATCGCCATGGATTGAGACAGTTTTAACTCCCCATCAACCAAAGTAGGAACCAACTGCATCGCATTGATGGCTTGGAAAGCTTCCCCATGTTGCTCTCCACCCGCTTTTACCAGATGTACCGGGTAACGCTCATATTTAATCCCTTTAAGGGCAAGCACGATACGCACTCTATAGGCCGCAGTTGAACGCCAAAAACCATATAATTTAAGCATAAAATATTACCCCGTATTAGGATTGAGGATGGTATTGGACTACTTTTTGCTTGATCGTTCCAAAAATATTGCAGCCATCTTTATCCAGCATTTCGATACTCACTTCATCACCAAAATGCATAAAGGAAGTTCGAGGTGAACCAAATTCAATAGTTTCCAGCATGCGCACTTCCGCGAGACAACTCGAACCGGTACCTTCAGCAGCGTTAGAAATTGTACCTGAACCGACAATAGCACCAGCCTTTAAAGGCCGTGTTCTGGCAGCATGCGCTACAATGGTGGGGAAATCGAAAGTCATATCCTTGCCACAATCCGGTTGACCCAGTAAAGTTCCATTTAATCGGGTGAAAAGTGGTAAGTGAAGTTTTTTACCATCCCAGGCATCACTCAATTCATCTGCGGTAACTGCCACGGGGGAAAACGCACTGGAGGGTTTACTTTGAAAAAAACCAAAACCCTTCGACAACTCAGCAGGTATTAACCCTCTTAAAGAGACATCATTGACCAGCATAAACAAACGAATTTCAGCTTCAGTCTTCGCAGTAGTTGCCGCCATGGGGATATCTCCGGTGATAACAGCAACTTCGGCCTCCATATCAATGCCAAAATCTTCAGATTCGACCAATATATCATCTCTTGGGCCGATAAAAGCATCACTTCCACCTTGATACATTAGCGGATCAGTCCAGAAAGTATCCGGCATTTTGGCATTTCTCGCCTTTCTTACCAACTCCACGTGGCGTACATATGCACTACCATCTGCCCATTGATAAGCACGAGGTAGAGGCGATTCACAATTTGCTTCTTCAAAGGCAAAACTTTCATTTAACTCTCCGGCATTTAACTGGGTATATATTAGCTGTGCCTTACTCGCCAATTCCTGCCAATCATCCAGTAAGCGTTGTAACGTCGGCGCTACCGTTGTCGCGCTTACTGCCCTTTGCAAATTCTTGCTAACAATGACCAGTTCGCCATCACGAGTACCATTTTTCAAGGTAGCCAGTTTCATGAAATTATTCCTCTAAAAATTATTGTTAATGTTGACCCGCCATACTGCCAACCACAGATCCTGACAGAGGTGTCTTGTGTGGTTTGGCAGCTGCAGCTTTCTCTGGATAAAGGGCTGGGTGTAGCCCTGATTCTTTCGCTATTTGTAACAATGTATTGATATCCAGACGTGTGATATCGAAAAGATCTTTCATCTCGTTAATGAAGAAATATATTGGCTGCATAATATCTATACGGTAGGGCGTCCTAAAAACATCAACCAATTCGAAGGGTTTACGCAAGGCTTTATCGCTTTCCAGCGCATAAAGCGTCTCTCCAGGAGAAGATAAAATACCCCCACCATAAATTCTCAACCCTTCCGGCCTTTGAATAAGTCCAAACTCCACGGTAAACCAATACATTCTTGCCAGAAAAACACGATCTTCTTTTGAAGCAGCCAGACCCAGCTTGCCATAAGCATGCGTAAAATCCGCAAAATATTGATTGGTCAACAACGGCGTATGGCCAAATATCTCATGAAATATATCCGGTTCTTGCAAATAATCGAATTCTTCTCTGGAACGAATAAAGGTGGCACAAGGGAATTTTTTATCTGCCAGCAGTTCAAAAAATTTACTGAAAGGTATCAAGGCGGGTACCGGCGCGATTTCCCATCCGGTTTGCTGACGCAATATCGTTGAAACATCTTCTAACTGCGGTATTCTGTTCTCAGAAAAATCAAGCAGTTGCAAACCAACCAAATATTCATCACATGCACGATTTTGAATAATGTCATTCTGTCGCAAAATGAGATCATGCCAAACCAGATTTTCTTCGTCAGTCCATTGGATAAAACCATCTTCACCCTGTTCTTTAGCCTGATATTGAGTCGCCATTAATTTACCTTACAAAATCATTATCTTCATCTTCGACATTATCCTTCTTCAACAGGGTAAAACACAAGTTAAAATCACCACTAAAGTTACTGTTCCATGGCCCTTAATCATCCAAGATGCAGTTTTCAGTTTTTAGTCAGGGGGCCTGAACAAGGCGAGTTTGCACAGTTCTCACACAGTAAACAATTGGTTATTCGGAACATAATCAACCATGAGCACTGTGAAAATACTGGCGTCAATGGTTTTCCTTCTGCCGAGTTGATATGAGGTCAAGTAGCATTCTGGCAGTCTTTTAATTGTTGAGTTAGCTGTTTCCGACCCAGTTTCCTAGCATAAGCTATATTTCGTCTGGGTATATCTTCCGGGGCAGCAATAGCGGCCAAGGATAGCGCCAACCGGTCTTCCCGAAGAATATGCAACATAGGAAAAGGGGATCGGTTAGTGAAATTTGCCGCATCCTGTTGTGCAGTTTCAAAAAAACAATACTCGGGATGAAAATGAGCCAGTTGGAAAAGGCCTTCTTCGCCCTGACGTTGTAGTAACATTTGAGCCAGTTCAACAAAATCAAGAAAATCATCAAAATTCTTCAGACCGTCAGCCATAATAATAAATGCTGTTTCATATTCCTGCTGGCTTTTTAACAAATGAATCACTGCCATCAATTCCGCTAACATCGTGTGAATATCAGAACTTTCTACGACTTGATAGCAAATAGCATCCGTGATAAATACCTTTCCGGCAAACGGACAAAAATTGTGGCCTATGATGACATCTTTAATCCATTGTCTGGTTTTCATTTCAACGTTTTTTGCTAAAATTGATTCTGTCATTATCTACAAATCCACTATTTATCAACTGATTTTAGCTTAAATTGATATTTTTCCAGCAGGTATAAACCACCACCCAAAATTATAAAT
>CAZKUH010000338.1:0-3467 GCA_964555895.1 uncultured Enterobacterales bacterium | reverse complement strand
GGATGCATCGGACAGGTGTATTCCTGCTTAGTTTTATGCACCATGTCATGAGACTGCATCACTTGAATATTTGCGTTGGTTTTGTTGGCTTCAGAATGATTATACTTCGTGGTAGCTGCTGTCTCTTTTGGCATCAAGGTCATACCACACTTTGGACAAGAACCGGGTTCATCCTGAACAACTTCAGGGTGCATGGGACAGGTATATTCGACCCTGCTTTGTAACACCGATGCCTCAAAATCCAAAATATCAGCCCTAAAAGCACCCTCAGCTAAAACCAGACGTAATTTACCCACACCTTCAATAAGTTCATCTTGAGATAGCCCCACTTTCAAATCATACGGAGGCAATGGTGATGATTCAGCAGCCCCCAGCGAAAACAGAATTCTGGGACGCATCATCTGTGCGTAAATCACTGCCGCAGACTCACGTAACTCGGCAGGTATTTCGCCAACGATCAACAACACATTGGCATGACGTGGACTAGCCACTATGCGCATGCCGGCCGCGTCGATATCCAAACCATTGGCGCGTGCTATCTCAACTCCAGGCACAAGGTAGACATTAAGATCGCGGGCCATCGACAAAGCAACTAACCGACGAAGACCGGAAAGTATTCCTGCTCGCGCACCAGCGATCATTGCTGCAGGTCCTTATTATTGCCGGCGTAAGGCACCCTGACTCCAACCGTATAACAAACCAAGAAACAAAATGGCGAGAAACACGCCCATATCGAGTAACGCTACCACACCAACCTGCTTGTACACCACTGCCCATGGATACATGTAGGCCATCTCCATATCAAAGGCCAGAAACAACAATGCATAACCATAGTAACGTGCGTGATATCTAACCCAGACCGGATCGCGAGATAATTTACCAGAGGTTGCAGGGACGTCTTTTCCGGGTTCTTGACGTGTTTTGCCGAAAGAACGAGCGACTGCATAGAGGCTGAGTACAAACCCTAGTGTGCCAACAGTCAAACCCAGTAATAACCCGTATTGTCCAAGTGTACTCATTTTCACCATCCTTTTTTATAAACTTACTTAATTATTCGACAGCAACACAGCACCTAATCTACTGGAGACTATCAAATCTAAAGCAAACATTCAACGAGACTTATCGAGCAAACCGCGATCATTTTGTCGTATTTCAGGTTAAATTTGGCGGCCAGTTCCTTTGCTACTTTTGCGACCCTCAAAAAAGATGACTTTACAAATTATGCTTAACTTGCGTATTTTTTGAGGCGAATATTTCAGATTGTCATTTATCAATCACGGTAGCCATCATACATCTGTGTGCAGAACACGAGTCAAGTTATATACCCATGCCATCTGGAAATGCAAGATTCAGTGGGAATTAAAATAGTCTTAGGTTAGATGTTATCTCCCAAATTCCCGTAGTACAAAAGCCAGTTTTTGAGTTTTTTATCATTATAATTATCGATATATTTATAATGATAATTAGGTGAAGTGAATTTCTGATGATCTTGTGATCTATCTTTTACAAAGCGCCCCACTTTTTTAATCAATTACTTGAATTTCTCTGCTGCCGCCGAACCCAAAGTACTTTTTGCGCCTTGCTTTACAGCCTCTTTACCCAACAAATTTCTCAACCGCACACCCCATTGATTCGCATATTACTGTTTTACTCCTTCTGTTATGGTTGTATATAATGCATCCCATGTAAGTTCGTCACTTGGAACAACAGAAAAGCAGCCAAGCCCTACATCTATCATAAAAAAACCGAAATTTTTATTGTCACTACCTTTGACCCTCACTAACACAGAAGGAAAACTATAAACTTTTTTTCTTGATGTTATTTCCAAATCATTAGCAAAATGGAAGCATCCACCTTCTTTATTTTTATCCTCTTTAAAAATAAAATAAATTCTGCCTATGGATAATTTTCCTACATTTTCAAAACTGTTTTTTTTGAAAAATTCAATCGTCTTATTTGAAACCCTATAAATTTTATATTTATCTGAAATACATAATTTTGGGTTGGAATCAACACACCAAACACCATTATCATTCACTTTGAAATATAAATTTTCTTGACCAGCAGAAGAAAAATCTATCAAATTCAGACTAAATATTATTACAATAACATACTTATTTTTCATTGCTGACCTATTTTTATTTTTTTATTTTTTTTCAAGGAGTATATCTTCATGACATTCTGGGGATTTTATTTCAACATCCTCATGTGTTATAGAATCCCACAATGCCTCCATTGTTTGAAGACGCTCTCGCAAACTCATTTTTGAAATTGCAGCTATAGTCATTTATATTTCCTCGGTATCTGCAAATATATTTTAGCAGAACAAATAAATAAAAGCATTTTTCAACCATTTCAAATAGAACGCTGATACTCGCTACTAAAGCTAACGTTGGAGCTTTAGTAGCGAGTGGTGAATTGCTAGAACCTCTCTCTAAAAGATATTTCCTATTAAGAGCTACACCGGGCTTGTCCAACTCTGGATTAAGTCGCGGCTGCGCGCGACCTATCCTTATTTGTTAGGGCCTTCGCTATGGAGGTCACGGTAAAAACTTACCACTAACAATATTATTTTGTATTTTAGTAAGGACATCTTTGTCACTCATGCCACTGTTCAATAACTCTTGCTGTCTGTTATAGGTTTTTTCGCCATGTCCATGGCCTCATATGGATCAATACCAGATTTTATTAAGGCAATTGATTTTCTAAGAACACAAAGCATTGCTTCATCTGGTGCATTTCCGCGAAGTTCAACCCCTTTCTTCATTAGCTCCAAATTCAATTCCATTATATATATTTTCTTTTCATGGCACTTTTTTTTTATTCCTTCTCCTTGTTGGTTTTCATAAGGTAATCTTTTATATCTTTCAATCCATATTTCTTCCGATTGAATTCTTGCCAGCAAGGATTCAAATGACATGTTTGTTGGTTCTGGAGCACCTTTTGCCTTGCCAATTAGGATTAGCACGACGACAATAACGATAATTCTAATCAGTATCTCCATAATTCTTTCTCTATAACTCGGTTGACACTAAATAGATGTTTTGTGCAAAACATTTATTGCTGCAAGCATTACTTTTTTTGCGTTTTCCTCAAAATCGATTGAACGTGGATCAGGGGCAAAGAGATCTTTGACGTTGCTTTCTTCATCGGATGGTGTCTGAAAATGAACTGTATAGTTCTTTAATTTTCTCAGATTATTGAGTGACGAAAATTCACCCTCACTTATCCACATTCTATTTTTAGCCTCGGACAATAAGGATTCACCAAATTTTTTTGATAGTGACCTCTCATTTAGATGCCATAGCCTTCCTGCAATCGTCCTTTCAATGAATGAAAAGCCTAAAGCAATACAAGATATGAATTGACCATTCACATACGAATCTGCTGCTTCCTGGAAAATTAGGCGCGAACGCTTTCCATCTTGCAAAAAATAGAGGTCACCTTTTTTTATCGTTTTATTCTGT
>CAZKUH010000337.1:0-3482 GCA_964555895.1 uncultured Enterobacterales bacterium | reverse complement strand
TATATCGATACTTAATTCGAGTAATTTGCTGGACTTTTCTGGTGCTTGACCATCCGCCGTGGGTAATTTCAGTGCAATTTGCGTGTCATGAGAAAAGCTGGTAGAAACCATAAAAAATATCAATAATAAAAACACCACATCGATCAAAGGTGTTACATCCAGGGTGAGTTCGTTTTTACGTTGACGATGAAACATTATAAGCCTTCAATGTCTCTTTCGCCGTGTAACACTTCTACCAGTTTCAAAGCTTCCTGCTCCATACTGGAGATAAGCTCATCCACCCGACGTTCAAAAAAGCGGTAAAACATAAATGCAGGGATGGCCACAACCAGACCCGCCGCAGTTGTTATCAGTGCTTCAGAGATCCCGCCCGCCAAAGCATTAGCATCACCTACACCCTGAGTAGTAATCACGGTAAAGACATGGATCATGCCAATGACAGTGCCTAACAAACCTATGAGTGGAGAAATCGCAGCTGTGGTACCCAAAAAATTCAAAAATCGTTCGAGTTGTAAGGTCACCTGATGTCCGGCATCGCGAATACTTTCTTTCATCACTTCACGACCATGTTGATGATTCAACAGACCCGATGCCAGGATCTCACCCAACGGCGAGTTGGCGCGGAGAATAGAAAGGTTCTTCTTGTTGATCTGTCCTTTTTTAAACCAGGTCCAGACTTGCGCGACTAAATGACGCGGTGAAACACGCTCTTTTTGTAGCATCCAGTACCTTTCAGCGATGATAGCCATTGACAATACGGACAAAAGACCCAGTGGTATCATCAAAATACCACCCGCTTTTAATAGCTCCCACACGTTGTTAACTCCTGTTACATTTCAATAGGTTAAATGTACCATAGTTAGGCGTTGGATTTAAGATCCTTTACTGATCCAATGCCATTTTCCCCAATAATTTTCTCGAAAGCTTTCACAGCCTGAGAATTTACCATTATTTGACCACAAACAGCTAATTGCACCATCGACAGCAGTGTTAAATTGTTTGCTAAGAATTTGCTGATAGCGATTTAACACTTCTTGACGAGGAAACTGAAATCTATTATTAAAACCAGTAGAAAAAATGACCACCTGAGGTTTTAAACTTTTTACAAACAAGGTATTAGATGACGTTTTGGAACCATGATGTGGTGCAATCAGTACATCAATCGGCTTTAACTTGCCCTGCTGATATAATCGTTGTTCGATGAAATCTTCAATATCTCCCGGTAACAAAATCGTTGCGTTATACCAGCGTAATTCGGTCACACAAGACAAATTATTGGTGGAGAGGTATTTGTACCGATAAAGTGATCGATCGGGGGATAAAAAGTTGATGTTAATATTTGAAATCTCTCCATTATATGCATTCTGCCTAGTAGCCACCGCTACTTTTTTACCGCTGACACAATTATCTGTTGACACATTATTCAGCGCAAAAGAAGCATAAATATTGCCCACAGAAAGATAATTTAAGAGTAATTTAACGCCACCTGAATGATCATTATCTCGATGACTCAAAATCAAACTGTCTAAGGCTGTGATCTGCTGTTTTTTGAAATAGGGCAACCAGGTGTTTCTGCCCATAACAAAATCGTCATTTCCTGCGGCTGTGTCATACATAATTCGTGTTATTTCACCATTATCATCAGTAAATTCCCACAGCACAGCCAAACCCTGACCGACATCAAAAACGACCAATTTCGCGCTTGGCGCAGTTGCTGTCATAGTTACTGGTTTGAGTGAAAAAAATAGATATTCATATATAAGAATGGCCGTAATAGCCAACGAAAGTTTAAAAGTTGCAAAGGCTCTTGCGAGTAAAAACATTAAAATCAACAACAGCAGCAACACCAGCATGGCCTTAGACAAGGTGACAGGAACAAAACCCTCAACCAGCCCATTACTCAGATAAAGAATGGCACTTATTCCCTGTTCTGCAAATTGCCAGATGCTCAAGGCGACATCAGAATTAAATAATGCGACTAAACTACCCAATAATAATGCGGGCATCACCCAAAATGTCATCACCGGAATAGCCAACAGGTTAGCAACAAAGCCAAGCCCGGCAAAACCGCCAAAAATCAGTATCGATAGCGGCACCATACCCAACCAGATGGCGAAATTTAGCTGCCCCCATTGTTTTGCTTTAGCCCAAAAGTTCACATCTGTTACTCTTCCCCCTACCGATATGGCAATAATCGTCACTGCACCGATACTCAACCAGGCTGAACTACTAATAATGATCACCGGATCAAAAAGTACCAGTAACAGCGTTGTGGTGAGTAGTGTTTGAAACAAGGACCAGTTCAAATGACTTAATTTGAGCAAGCTAAAAATCAACAACATGACAAAAGCTCGGACAGCCGGGATTGAGGCACCACTGAGCGTCATATATAGATAGGCAGCAAAAACACCAAATACGAGCCCGGCATATTGAGCAGGCAACAAACGACATAAAGTATTTGATTGTCTCCATAGCAAAGACATCAACAGCATGCTAAAAAAGGCCACCATACCAATATGTAATCCTGAGATAGCCAGTAAATGTGCTAATCCTGAATATTGCATCGCTTGATATACACTCGTGGATACTTTATTTTTATTGCCTAGAATTAACGCTTCCAACACATGATTATCCGTTACCCCTCGACTTTGGGTAGTTTGGCGCTTTATTGATTGAGAAATGACATCTCGCCAAGTTTGAATGATATTTTGTGGAAAAGACAATGTCAGTGGCAATCTTAGCTGCGGTAATTTATTTACAATATAACCACTGGCAATAATTCTGTTAGACCAAGCCCAACGTTCATAATCAAAGGCAAACGGATTTGCGTAACCATGAATGGGCTTTAATCTTGCGTAAAACTGCCACCTTTGGTTAATTTGTGGCTTTAATTTAGTGGCATACCAATTTAACTTGATTCGCGGACGCCAAATTGCAGATATTTCCTCTCCATTGAGCATTTCCAGGTTCAGGGTTAGGGTTAAAAAATCATCGGCAGACGAGTCTACTACTTTGATAGTTCCGATCAGTTTTATATTTTGCTTATAGCTGGGCAATAAATTTATCTGCTTTCTGGTGTGGTTATACTGTAGATATGGGTAAAGAACGCCTATAATGAAAAACAGCACCATATAACTTTTATTTTTGCGGTAATAGTGCCAGTCAAAAAAATGTTTTCGCCAATTTGAAATAAAGAAAATGGCAAAACCACCCAGAAATAACAGGCTAATTATTAGCTGATGATGTATGTTCCACTGACTTGAAGTATTAATATCTGGCAGGAGCCAGAATGTGATTGTTCCTGCAAGAAAAGCGATCATCCGTGAGCGCATCTGAAAACCTGATTAATTGAGTTTATTAACTAACTATGCCACGAAAATTCATTAAACGCTATACACCTGATCCACAAACCATAAAAAATCATAAACATTTGAAGTTTCTGGGTAGTTGGTTACACAATCCAAACTTATGGTACATGCATC
>CAZKUH010000336.1:3130-3485 GCA_964555895.1 uncultured Enterobacterales bacterium | reverse complement strand
ACTCCAAGATATAGACGATAAATGACCAAAAAGCGAATGAAAATCCTTGTTTTATACGGAATTCCCTTTAATTTTACAAAAAAAAAGAACTTCAAAAGAAGTTCTTTACTATTAACTAGTTGCAATTATCTATATTAAACCAACGTTGGAGGATTTTTCTTCTTTTTAAGCGTTTCTTTTTTTAAACCCTGTCGATGGCTTATTTCAATTTTCACCACATTATCAACACGTCTTTTACGCTCAAGTATTGGCTTGTTTTTATTTAGTACTTTCACGACTGCAACATTATCAACGCGTCTCTTACGCTCAAGTATTGGCTTGTTTTTATTTAGTACTTTCACGACTGCAACATTAT
>CAZKUH010000336.1:0-3030 GCA_964555895.1 uncultured Enterobacterales bacterium | reverse complement strand
CAACGCGTCTCTTACGCTCTAAAACAGGTTTATCACTATTATTTAACACATCCAGACGCATAGAATTGGTTTGCTGGCTTGCGATTCCAGATGTTGAAATGCCTCCCATTACGGCCAATGCTGCTATTGTTTTTAGAATTGTAACTTTCACATCTAATACTCCCAAAGTCATAACCGCCGTAAATTCGGCATAATGTCCTTTGTAAAAGCAATCCCTATGCCAACACCCATTAAAATGGCGTTAATTTTTTGTCACTTTAGCTGATTAGGCTTTATATTATTTCTATCTATTTGATATGGCTGTTATTTTCATTAATATTTTTTTACTTTATGGATTGTTTGATTTCAAAAATACCGGCCAATTTGCTGCAAAAATAACAAAACCCTACTCATTCGGCAAGAAATTGCCGGAAAAGCGGCAAAAAATTGACGCTTTTGCTCCGTTTAAAAAAGTTCTACGCTAACTGAATGAATTATAAGTAATAGTTTAACTAGCCATGTGGAAATGCTCCCCGACCCAAGGTCAAGTTTAAAATCCATAGGCATAACTGGCTTTAAGAAAAATGGTACGATCATTTTGTTTAAAATTTCGATATCTATCATTACTTAAAGCGCCGGAAGAATAACCGGCAAATAACAAGGTATAAGGATCTATCTGGTAACGATAAGTTAATTGTGAACTCAGTTCACGATATCGATTATCAACAGGGAAAGTATATAATGCAGCATTTTGTTTATAATCCTGAAACCGGGTAACGACCCTTAAGCTATGATCTGCGTTAAAAAACCAGGTGCCTCGAAGATCATAAATTGAAGCATCAAAAAGTTGTTCACCGTTTATATCCAACACTTCATTTTCAATCGCCGCGCTCAGAGTAAAATGCATTCCCACTGTCGAGGAAATCGTTAATATGCCACTTTTAGAATACCCCTGGCGGGCATTATCAAAATCTACCGCATTGCCTTGTACATAACTGTACTCAAGATTAAGAAGTTGAAACGGATTGTATTGGGCAAAAATAAACCAGCCACTCTCATTTAAGAGCTTTTGCTCAATCAACAAATCACTGTTTAAGTAACCAAATTCAAATAAAGTTGCCCACTTTCCACTGACTTCATAACTAATGCCATAATTACTATCCACAGACTGTTGCTTAGTATTTTTGATATCTTCTTTATTGATTTTTAGTTTCCCTTGATCAAAGAAATAGTAGTCTCCATCTTTATCATTAAAATACCAGGTATAATTTCCTGTCAACTTGTAACGAGTAAAGCCAACCTGATTCACAAATCCGCTATCTGCTCGAAAGTTAGCACCTAATTTTTGATAGCGTGCTTTTGCACCAAAATTATCACCATTAAATTCGTATTGAAAATAATAGCCCGTATCAGCTCCGGGTTGTTTTGCGATATTTTGCTGCTGCAAAAAGATGGTGGGGTATTCAGTATCTGAGCCGATAAAATAGCCGGAGAAATTATTACTCTCATTCAAGCGGTAATTGAAATCAATATCCGCTACCCTGTTAAAATAATCTTTATCTGATTTGGAGAGTAAGGCAAAACCTAAACTAAAATCATCAGAAAATTTATTGACTGCACGAAATACGGCTACATCAGAACCGGTATTTAATGTAGCATTACTTGAAGCATCGACCGAAGGCAGAATGATTTTTGTGACATTATCTCTCGCAGTCAACAACCCCCACGAAATATTACCCGTATCACCCGTTGCCTTCAGTCCCCAATCCGGATCAACAATTGAGCGTGAGTAAAACAGGTTTCCAGGAACCGAGAAAAAATCTGTTGCATCGTTAAAAAAATTACGTTTTTCTTCGAAAAAAAGTGAGAACTGAGTGTTGATATTTAACTGTAGTTCATCAACCTCGACCTGACTGAAATCAGGATTAAGGGTTGCCGTCACATTCATATTCTCGCTGGCTTTCCAGCTAAAATCCAGACCGAAATCATTTTTTGTGCTGTCGTTATAGTCTAAATTATTTGCAAGGTTTCGGCTTTTGTTGTTTTTGGAAACGATCGTTGGTATTAACAAACCATTATTTTCTTTTGATACTTTTTGACTTTTAACTTTATAATTATTAAAGTCACAAACGATACAATTTGATGCTCTTTCCTGCCTTGATGCACTAATTATATAGGGGCGCTCTCTGGGATAATTTCTATCTATTTGAATTCCCCAAGTCGAAATATTTGGATTTATTCTTATCTGATTCAGGGGGATTTTAATTTCAACAACATACTTATCAGCATAATTTTTTACAGATGAAGACCACAATGCATTCCACTCAAAACCAAACTTTCGGGTGGTTTGATCATAGGCAGCATCAGATTGAACACCCGCCGCTGTGACATAAAAATAGGATGCTTTTAAATTTTTTCCTGTGGTATTTAAACCGACTCGAATATAATCATCGTTAAAAATGGAGTCTCGAAACCTATAGGCCGTTCTTAAAAGTTGAGGATTGGGGTCCATTGCTTCAACCAATACAAACAAAGCATTCTTTCCCATGATGATTCTGGCTAATGTTTTTACTGGAGGTTTGATGTTATTACCAGGCCTAATCTCATAGGCCAGTTCAACGACTAATGCTCGCTTCCAAAAAGCTTCTGCGCCATTCCCATCAACCTTGATAGCTTCCTGGGTTACAGGAAGGGCAGGAAAACTTGTTTGAAGGCTAGAGCTTTCAGCTTTGGCTTGATTAAGTAGTAAAATTTCAAGCAAAATTAATAAAAGCGAAGTCAATTTCATCATTTATTGTTATATCCCTGAATAAATCTGTTATTTTTATTTTTTAAGCCTTCGCATCAATGAAAAAGTAATAAAACTTTCTTGACCGAAGTCGGAAACCCAGCCAATCGCTGACTTTCAATCCTTTTCCCTAACAATAAAGCGGGAAAATATTCGCCATTTTCACTGGCCTTATTAACCATGCAAGGTCTGGTACAATTTTAACAGCGCGCAACTTTAACACAAAACGCCATAAAAAATCCTGTTCCAAGGCACAAAACTAA
>CAZKUH010000335.1:0-3495 GCA_964555895.1 uncultured Enterobacterales bacterium | reverse complement strand
TAGATCTAATTGCGACCAGTAGTTAGGGTTAAATAACTCGACAATCATCCATTATGAATAATTAGGGACGGATGGGTTACTTGAATGTTATTTATTTCTATCCAGAAAATAGTGCACAACACTGAATATCCCCGCACCAATAGAAATAACCACAAAAGAAAACTTGATAAAATCTGAACCACCCAGTGTTAATGGGAATCCCCCAATGGGGAATTTCCCTGTGACTTGAATGTAGATGGCTATTAGAAATAATAAACCGGCTAACACCAAGTGAGACCATGCAGGTAAAGGTTTTTTACCTAACGCAGGGAAAATTTTATTTCTTCTTTTATCTTTTGGTGAAAAATTTCCACTGAAAATGTCTTCTGATTGAATAAAAGACTGAATTTTAGCAGCCACTTTCGGTTGCTTTTTACGATCGATACTATTTAAAAGTGCAACTAATTGCGCTTTATTTAAATTTTCTAATTCATCATCACTGGGTGCAGTCATTAATATTGCTTTATTCCTTAATTGCTCGAAGTGCTTGCCTGATAGCTTGTTGCGTGGTACTTCTTACCATGTGATGTGTTACTGAAAAAAGTTCATTCAATGCTTCAGTAGCTGTTAATCCCTGACCATGTCCGCCAGTAACTAAACCTTCGTCACGAAGAGACTGTAACATAGTTGAAAATAATTTTTTATCAAAAAATTCGGGCGCATTAATTTTATGTAGAATACTGAGTCTTTCAGCGACTAATTTACTTTGATTTTCAAGCTGATTCCTGCTGGGTTTTTTATCTTGCGTCAACAAAGGTACCATGAGAATAAAACGCTCTAACAACGGTTGTGTTGTTTCCGCTAATAAATTTAAACGTGTAAATTCCTCAGTCTGAGCATCTGCACGCCGCCAACTCCTTTTTTCCTGCGTAATTAAACCCAAAATGGCCAAAGTCTTTAATGTTTCCTTGAGTTCATGGGCAAAAGATACCATGTCCCAATGCAGAAATAATTCTGACTTGAAGATAGGATAGAGTAATTTACATTGTTTAACAATTTGCGCTTCAGATATTACCATCTCATGGGTAAAACAACTGGCAATTAGCCCGGATGTTATAAATAAATGCAGGGTATTGTTGCGGTAATAAGACAATAATACGGCTTCGTCCTGACTCACATAAGTAACATTCCCCATGGCGTGGGTGGCGCATTGCAACATGCCTAATGCTTCCGCCTGTTTGGCAACGGATTCACCATCACCTTCAGGTAATTGCATTTCTTTACTGTAGGGATGTTTACGTAACAATGCCAAATAACAGTCTAATTGTCTGATTAACTGGGCGCGATCGATGGCATTTCTTTGCGTTGAAAGTAGTACCGTGCTGACCAAATTAACGCTATTTACCACGACAGCATTATTGATGTTTTGCATTAATTCAATGGTGAGACTTCTCACCATTGGCGTAAACCACTCAGGCTTTAATTCATTAATTGTTTTTCCAGTGAGTGAAATTTGTTGTCGCAAGCTCTCCCACCCAGGGTTAAATTCACTAATATAATTATGCAGGTTAATCGGTTCACCAAAATTCACATAAGCTTTACCATAGGAACGTTTGAGTACTTTTCTGACTCCCAGTAATTGTCCAACCGATTCGGATTTTTTTGATTTGCCATGCATTTCACCGAGATACTCTTTACCTTCCATGATACGCTCATACCCGATATAAACCGGCATCATTACCAGCGGCCTTTTCACTCCGCGAATAAAACTTTGCATGGTCATAGCAACCATCCCGCTTTTGGGGTTGAGTAACCGGCCTGTCCTCGACCGGCCACCCTCCGGGAAAAATTTTACAGACAAACCACGTTTAAAAAGAGTGTGGACATATTCGTTGAAGACAGCAACATAAAGTTTATTACCGGCAAAACTGCGCCGAATAAAAAAAGCGCCACCTCTACGTAAAATAGGTCCAGCGGGCCAAAAATTAAGATTGATTCCTGCGGCAATGTGGGGGGCCATAAGCCCTTGCCGATAAAGAGTATACCCAAGTAATAAATAATCCATATGGCTACGGTGACAAGGTACGTAGATAATTTCTGCATCATCTGCAATTTCACGTAATCTTTCTGAATGATAAATTTCAATGCCTTGATAGATTTTATTCCATAGCCAGGTTAGTATCTTATCCAGAAATCGCACCATGAAGTTAGATTGGTTTGCTGCAATTTCCATGGCATATTTTCGCGCTTTTTTTCGTGCTTTTTGGAAACTTATTTTATTGGTTTCAGCTTCTCTATTTATTGCTTTGAGCACCGGGTTACTGGACAGTAAAGAATTAATCAGTAGCCGTCTTTCTGCAACCAGAGGACCCATAGCTGTCAATCGTCGTCGATGGAAATGTACCCTTAACACCCGATTCAACGTTCGTGCATTTTGCTGTAATGAACATTTTTCTTTGATAATAAGGGATAAATCTACCGGCTTGCTAAAACGAATAAAAGTATGTTTTCTCTGAAACAAAATAATAAAAAATTTACGGATGATGCCCGCATCTTCAACATCACTCACTAAAACACGAAACAGGGATTTCTCTTTCCCCGGTTGACGACCCCAGAAAATGCTTACCGGAATCAATTGCACATTTGATTCCGGATGTTGCATAACATATTCGGTCAATTTTGCGATGCGTTGCTGATACCGTGAATTCAAAGCAGGGAATAGTGATGTCAAAACATTACTTTTGCCAATAAATAAATAACCAGGACCTGTCCAGTTGGGACAAACCGCTTCCAGTGGTGATGGCAAACCAACTTCCTTGCATTGCTGAGCCAGCAAGGTGAGATTGGAATTCGAAGGTGATTTTAATACATAAAGTATGGGTTTTTTTGTATCCAGTTCAAGCTCTTTTACCGGGTCGTTGGGCAAGCGATTCAGTTGTACCAATGCCAGCAATGGTTTTCTGATAATGGTTGAAATAATACTGCGTATTCCAGACAAAAAATTCATTCATTCTTCTCTTTTATAATGTCATACTAAAATTTCTGCAGCCACGGGGTGACCAAGAAAACCATGTGGACTGGCACTAAAGCCATAAGCTCCGGATTGAAATATACCAATCAAATCGCCAATCTGCGCTGTTTCCAGCAACATTTTATCACCCAGCAAATCCAGCGGCGTACATAAAGGCCCAACAACAGACACTCTTTCATACCGTTCCGTTTGCATATTAGTCACTATTGAGAGCGGATAGTTCTTGCGAATTATCTGGCCAAAATTGCCTGATGCAGCCAAATGATGGTGCAATCCACCATTAGTGATAAGGAATTTTTGCCCACGACTTTCTTTGATATCCAATATTTTACAAACATAAACACCTGCTGGACCAACCAGAAACCGGCCTAATTCAATAATAATTTTGCAGGCAGGCAAACTGTGTTTAAGTGAGGTGAGTCTTGCTTGACTTAAATAGTACTTATCACTTACTATGGTTTCGAATGCTTTCATATTGAGCTAAA
>CAZKUH010000334.1:0-3497 GCA_964555895.1 uncultured Enterobacterales bacterium | reverse complement strand
AATTTTACGATCATGTCTTTGAGGATTTTATTGACCGCATGACCACTGTGAATATCGCCATTGGCATAGGGAGGACCATCGTGTAAAATAAATTTTTCAGCACCTTCTCGTGCTTTTCTAATGACATTATAAACATCCTGTTGCTGCCATCTTTTCAACATGGCAGGTTCACGATTGGCCAGATTGCCACGCATCGGAAATTCCGTTTTTGGTAAATTTAAAGTCTCTTTATAATCGCTCATTAGTTATTACTGTCTCATTGTTATTTGTTAATTAATCATTTAGGTCGCATTTTTCGAATGAAACGCTTTTGCCAGAATACAATCCTGTTGAATCTGCGTGGTAAGCGCCCTTAAATCACTAAATTTTTCTTCATCTCGAATTTTATGCAAAAAATTCACCGTTAATTTTTTGCCATAAAGGTTCTTGTCAAAATCAAAAAGGTGGATCTCGGCACGAGGCTCTGTACTGGAAACCGTTGGCCGCATACCCACATTGGCAACACCTTGAACCTGGTGAATTTTACTCCCTGCCGCAAAATTTGCGGTGACGGCGTAAACACCTTGCAAGACACTGTTTTTTCTTGCAAGTGCCAAATTTGCTGTTGGGAAGCCTAAGGTTCGTCCTCTTTTGTCACCATGCATTACCCGCGCAGTAATAAAATAATGATGTCCCAGGAGTTTTTTTGCAAGGGTAAACTCACCATTTTGTAATGCCTCGCGAACACGGGTACTACTGATACGAATCCCGTTTTCACAAACACTTGCCGTTGGCGTCACCGTAAAACCGGCATTTCCCCCTGCCTCTTGTAGAAAAGCAAAATCTCCCGCTCGATTATGCCCAAATTTGAAGTCATCTCCAACGATTAAATGCTTGGTGTTCAGCTTTTTAATTAATATCTCGTCAACAAATTCCCTGGGAGAGTATCCTGAAAGTGATTGATTAAATCTTAAACAAGCAATTTCTGCCACTGAAAATTTTTGCAATAACCGATACTTCTCAGCAAACCTGCTCAATCTTGCAGGCGCTTTAGCTGGGCGAAAATATTCTTCGGGATAGGGTTCAAAAGTAATCACTGTCGCCACTGCCGCTTGCTCAGATGCCATCTCAGCCAATTGTTTTAAAATGGCCTGATGACCGCGATGCACGCCATCAAAATTACCAATAGTCACCACACGGGCTACTTCAGCTAGCCGTGTATCTACAGCAATAGCCGAAGAACCGGGTTTTGTTGTTAATTTATTGCGTTTGGTTGACAACAAGTGCATATTTGAGCGAGAAACTCGTTCTCTTCGATGAGATTTATGGCCACTGATTATATACAAAAAGCTTGCACAGCATAAACTTAAAAATTACCAAATCAGCTTTTTAGCATCAAAAAAATGAGAAAACCATGCTCAACCGGTCAGCAAAGCAATTATTGAATACATTATAGTCATTCCAACTAATACCCATGATAAATGAAGACGGTGTTATCTTTCATGATAAACAAGATGTTTTAGTCTCACGCCAACTAAAAATAACACGGTGGTATAACTTAAAATGCCACCCAGGACTAATATCGAGGTCCATTTAATACGGAATATAATATCGCCATTTTGCCACTGAATCAGCGTTGGCGTGAATAGCCAGAGAACTAGAGACATTATCAGTGTCGCGGTAAACACTTGAAAACTCCATAATTTCCATTGATGCCCCTTGCCATAAACACCTTTTTTTCTTAAACCTAAAAATAATAATGAAGCATTCAATGCGGCGGATAAACTGGTCGCTAAAGCCAGCCCAACATGTGCAAGAGGATAAAAAAGAATGAGATTTAAAATCATATTCGCAGCAACCGCCTTTAAACCAATAATCACCGGCGTGCGAGTATCCTGTCTGGCATAATATCCAGGAGCCAACACTTTAATCAGCATAAAAAATACCAAACCCACACTATAGGCGATTAAACTTTGCCCTGCACGCGTTGCATCAAGAGCAGTAAATTCACCGCGTTGGAACAGAGTGATCATAAGAGGTTCCGCAAGCAAAATCATTGCCGCTGCCGCAGGTATTCCTATCATCAACACCAGTTTTATGGACCAATCTAGTACCTGACTAAATTCCCTGGTTGATTTTTCGGCATGTTTTTTGGACAAACTGGGCAAAACCACAGTAGCAATAGCAATGCCAAAAATACCCAAGGGGAACTCCAGCAATCGATCAGAATAATAAAGCCAACTAATACTCCCCGTCACCAAAAAAGAAGCAATAATTGAATCCAGCAATAAGTTTATCTGTACCACAGAGACACCAAAAAGTGCCGGTGAAATTAATTTCAAAATCTTTTGCACACCGCTATCATGCCAGTTTTCAGCCCAGCTTTTTCTGCTAAAAACGAACGCAGGTTTCGGCAACAAGTCCATTTTCCAAAGGAACGGTATTTGAAATAATAATTGGATGATACCGGCAAAAAATACCGCCCAAGGCAATGCCATCACGGGTAATTCCAGTTTAGGTGCGACCAGAATAGCGGCGGCAATCATGGAAAGGTTTAATAATACCGGAGTGATCGCAGGGACGATAAATTTTTCATAGCTATTTAAAATGCTGCCGGCAAAAGCCGTCAATGAAACAAACAATAAATAGGGAAAGGTGATTTTTATCATCAACGAGAGCAGCGGAAATTTCACAGCCTCCTGTGCATCGCCAATGAAACCCATACCGAAAAGTGCCGCCAGTCCAGAAGATCCCAATACCGCAAGCACCGTCACTAACAACAATATGCCACCAAAAATACCCGCTATCCTATCCAGCAACTGTTTAACATCGGCTTTTGTGCCATGCGTTAAAGTCTCATTCAGTACGGGTACAAAAGCCTGTGAGAATGCACCTTCGGCAAATAGCCTGCGCATAAAATTGGGGATTTTCTGTGCCAGCAGAAATACATCCGCGTAGAGACTGGCACCCACAAGATTGGCAATAACCACATCACGGATCAACCCGAGAACTCTTGAGATAAAAGTCATGATGCTGACCGTGATACTGGATTTAAGCAGATTATTTTTCATGACGGGTTATTTTTATATTCTTCAAATCACTGACTTCTATTTGAAATAAAAAGCACCTTGAATTGACTGGAATTTGTGTTTAGTATACCTAAACTTAGCGTAAATACAGCGAATTAATAATTTAATCACTATTTCGCCTTGATAATGTCATTTTTCAGACTTTCTTCTTGACATTTTTCATGTAAACCGGCATAGTGCGCGCCTTATTTTTAGGTGTTAGCTTTTGCTGCTACACCTTCTTTTTAAACCATTTAATAGGAGCAATACATTGGCTAATTCAGCATCTGCACGCAAACGTGCTCGCCAATCCGAAAAACGTCGTGGCAACAATGCTAGCCGACGCTCAATGATGCGAACTTATATTAAACGCGTAATCAGTGCGATTGCGAGTGGTAATAAAGAAACAGCATCAAAGACTTATCTGGAGCTGGTCTCAATTCTTGATAA
>CAZKUH010000333.1:0-3516 GCA_964555895.1 uncultured Enterobacterales bacterium | reverse complement strand
GATCTCCCACTTCGTTATTGGTCTCTGTTTCAGCTTTAACGTAAGTGCCTATGCCACCATTCCAAAGCAAATCAATTTTTGCTTGTAAAGCCCTCTTTATGAGATCGTTGGGCGTCATTGCCGCAGACTTTGTATCCAGCAACTTTTGAATTTCAGGACTGAGCGAAATTGATTTAGCACTTCTGTCAAATACGCCACCACCAGCAGAGATTAACTGCTTGTTATAATCTGACCATGAGGAACGTGGTAGCTCGAACAAACGTTGCCTTTCTTTAAATGACTTTGTGACTTCTGGCTCGGGGTCGATAAATATATGTAAATGATTGAAAGCAACGACCAGCGCAGTGTGCTTGGAGAGCAACATACCGTTGCCAAAGACATCCCCACTCATATCACCAACGGCAACACAGGTAAATCTTTCTTCCTGACAATTCACGCCAATATCGCGGAAATGTCTTTTTACCGATTCCCAAGCGCCCCTAGCAGTAATACCCATTTTTTTGTGGTCATAACCTTGACTCCCTCCCGAGGCAAAAGCATCACTAAGCCAAAAATTGTATTCCTTGGAAATGCCGTTGGCGATATCAGAAAAGGTGGCAGTCCCTTTATCTGCTGCCACGACCAAATAAGGATCGTCGCCTTCATGACGAATCACATCAATTGGCGGCACAATTTTTCCTTCAATAATGTTGTCAGTGATATCCAACAAACCCCGAATAAACGAACGATAGCAAGCCTGACCTTCAGCAAAGAACGCTTCTCGACCACCACTAACTGGCATCATTTTACAGACAAAGCCACCTTTGGAGCCGACAGGAACAATCACCGAGTTTTTTACCTGCTGTGCTTTCACCAGACCTAAAATTTCGGTTCTGAAATCTTCCCGTCTATCGGACCATCTTAAACCACCGCGAGCCACTGGTCCAAACCTGAGGTGCACACCTTCAAATCTGGGTGAATAAACAAAAATTTCATACATCGGCACAGGCTTTGGAATGTCTGTTATTTTTTCTGGCTGTAATTTGAAAGATAATTGCTGTTTAGGTTCACCTTGCTCCGTTTTTTGATAATAATTGGTCCTGACGATGGACTGGATCACTTCGACATAGCGATTGATGATACGATCTTCATCAAGATTACTCACTGTGATCAGCGCATCTTGAATACTGTTTATCCCTGTGCCAATGACATTTTTTATGGCTTCGCCGGTTGGTTCAAATTTCATTTCAAAAAGTTTAACCAACATTTTGGCAATCATCGGGTGATTTGCAAAAGTACTTTCAATATAAGACTGACTGAAGGTAAATCCAATCTGCCATAGGTATTTCGCTATCGCTCTCAAGATGGAAACTTCTCGCCAATTCATTCCTGTCGATAAAACCAAACGGTTGAAACCATCATTTTCAGCTTTTTGCATCCACATCTGGTAAAACGCTTCCTGGAAATTATCTTTTATCTCTTCCAGTTCAAACTCCTTCGAAGAAGTCGGCACCATATTGAAATCCAGTACCCATCGGGTGGCACCATTTTTAGGACAGATTTTGTAAGGGGTTTCCTCGATGACATTTAACCCCATATTTTCCAACATAGGTAACACATCAGACAATGATGCGGGCTTGTCTCGATGAAATAATTTGAACCTTAATTGTCCAACAGTATCCTCCTGGGGTCGATAGAGGATCATCGACAACGGATTATCGTCCGTTAGACTTTCCATATGTTTAATATCAAGTACGGCGGTCAGAGGCGTAGCATCAGCCTTATAACCTGCAGGAAAAGCTTCCTGATAGCGATGAAAGAGCCCCAGGCCTCCCTCTTCACCAAAATCAAACTTCAAGGCATCGGCCAGATTATCTTCCCACGAGCGGGCTGATTCTCTGAGGTCTCGTTCAATGGCTGTCGGATCAAAATCGATACTTTCAGTATTATCTACATAAATAATGTAATGTGTTCTTGCATGAATAGATTCAGAAAATCGTGCAGTAAATGTTACTTTGGATCCACCCAGAGACTTTCGCAGAATCTCCATCATATTGATACGCAACTTGGTACTGTATTGATCTCGTGGCACATATACCAGGCAGGAGAAAAATCGACCGTAGGGATCACGCCTGATAAATAATCTGATAATGGGTCTCTCTTGCATATGCAAGATCCCTATACTGGTTTCTAATAATTCTTGTTCAGTGACCTGAAATAATTCATCTCTCGGGTAAGTTTCCAAGATATTTCCCAAAGCCTTGGTATCATGCCCGCCCGGCGTAAGTTCCGAATTATCCATGACCCATTCCAGCTTTCTTCTTAAAACCGGAATGGTTCTGGAGCTCATATTATATGCTTCAGAAGTATATAAGCCGATAAATCGGCTCTCCCCGACCACTTTCCCTTTTTTATCAAACTTTTTTACACCGATGTAATCGACATAAGCCGGCCGATGAACTGTGGAAAGCGTACTGGTTTTTGTCAAAACCAGCGGATGTTGATTATTAAGAGCCAGTCTCTGTGCACCCAATGGTAATGTTGATAGTACTGTTTTATGCCGTTTTTTCTGTCGTTGTAATCCTAATGACCGGCCGTTGACTGGCACCAGTTCATAATCACCTTCAATGGCAGAGATGCGGTTTTCACTGTATCCCATCAAGGTGAAATGGTTATTTGAAATCCATTTTAAAAATTCAACGGCTTCTTTCTGTTCTATCTTATTGATTGGTGCTTTGGTTATTTTTAATTCTTCAATTGTTTCGTTCAACTTCCTTTTAATGGGCGCCCAGTCAGATACCACCAACTGAACGTCATTGAGAATTTGCAAAAGCTGGTTTTGTATTTCAACCAGTTTGTTATCATCAGATTGTCTATCAACTTCGATATACATAGGCGTTTCTATTGAAGCACTATTTTTGGTAGCACGTTTAGCAGAAACAATATCGCCTTTCTCACTACGTTCAATATCCAGCGGAAGATGGATAACCAGGTGAATGGTTAAACCGAGGCGATTGAGCTCCATTCTCACTGAATCAACCAAAAAGGACATATCATCATTCAGTAATTCGATGACCGTATGTTTGGATTGCCAGCCATGTTGTTCAAAATCTGGATTCATCACCCGTAATTTTGCCCCACGAGTGCCTTTTTGTTGAATAAAATTCCATAAGCTTAAGATGGAGGCGTATAAATCACTGGGTATGCGATTTGACAGATCATCCACACTGACACTGCCATAAAAATTTCTGGCAAAATTTGCGACCTGACCCGCTTCGTTTTTTGTCAATTTGTTTTCGATGAGTTCAATAACTTTGTCAATCAGCACGGAGGATTTATCTCTTATTTGTGTAGACATTTGTTTTGCTCTAAATATATTTGTTAGATTTAATTGTTAAGAATGAATATGTAAATAAATATCACATATCTTTGATTTTGCGAGAAAATATGCTATTAAAGTGTATTTTTGCTTATTTTAATTGAAACTGGAGGTTGCAGATGAGTATGTAATTCTGTGCTAAGATAGGGTGTAAGTTT
>CAZKUH010000332.1:0-3525 GCA_964555895.1 uncultured Enterobacterales bacterium | reverse complement strand
ACAATAATTTATCGCCTAAATCGCCGAGCGCCATAAAACCCTGTTCATAATCAACCTTATATACAACCGGCACGTTAAGCCCACGCGCAAGCAAACCGCTGGCAATAGCCACAAAAGCGCGACAATTTTCATGTGCCGGGGGTGCGTCAACTGCAATGATTGTTTGCTGCGATTGCGCCAGTGGATCTGTCGTGGTCCATCTGAAGTAACGTCGGAAACTCGCATCTGCCGAAATTGTAGCCAAGTGGGCTGACCGTAAGGGGAAATGTTGTTCCAACCATCGTCTTAAAGACCTTTCACGCTGTTGTAGCGATATTAAATCAGTTTGAATCATTGAGCTAGATATTTAACCTCAACCATCTTATACAAAATTTATAAATAGTTTATCATTACCCTTATCTTAAACTGTACTTTTTTTATATTTACTGTTGCCCTGAAAACAAATTAAGGTTGTAGACAGATAACATTAGGATGAATTCAATCAATATGGCACCTAATCTCAAAGATGTCTTTAAGCATTTTTTACAGCATAGCGATAACGCTACACCTTCAACTGCTTCAACACTCTACCGCTATCTGTTGGTTATTGTGTTGTGGGGGAGCACGAGCATATATACACCAGGTTATGCTGCCGAAACCACTGCAACATTACCTTATCAATGTCCCGACCAGAAAACCCGCCTAAAATCCGGGATTAAATCCACAAACACCCCGCAAAACAACGCTAAAAAATCAGGCAAACTGAATGTCTCTGCGGATCACATTAACCGTCAGGGTGACAAAGTCCTTTTGGATAACGCCGTAAAAATCACTAAAGATGATATTTCCATTACTGCCCAAGATGCTGTTATTGATCGTCAAAAACAAATATTAGAAGCAAAAAATGGGCTGCGCTTTCAGTCATCACAGATAGAAATTGGCAGCGACTATTTGAAAATGGATTTACAGAAGAACACCATTGAAGCTCAGAATGCCTTTTATCAACTGAAGTCCAAAGCCCTCAGAGGCAAGGCAAGTCAATTAAAGATCGATGAAAATGGTACGTTTTCCATGGACAATGCCAGTTTCAGTAGCTGTCCCGCAGAACATCAAGTTTGGGCCATTAAAGCAAAAAAAATAACCATCGACCCTAAAAAAGGCAGCGGCATTGCAAGAAACTTGACCTTTAGGATCCAGGATATCCCCATTATTTATCTCCCGTATATGCAGTTTCCTACCAGCAATAAACGTTTGAGTGGTCTTTTAACGCCAACTTTCAGAAATTCCGGAAAAAATGGACAGGAAATAACCCTCCCTTACTATTGGAATATTGCTCCAAATTACGATGCTACCACCACACCGAGGTTTCTGAGTGATAGAGGCTTGCAATTGATCAATGAATTTCGTTATTTAAACGGTAATCATACCGGCACTATCACGGCTGAATATTTAAAAGGGGATAAAAAAGCCTTAGGATTAACGCCCAAAGATCGTTATCGATTCCACTTTCAGCATGAAAGCCAGTTTAATGAAAACTGGAAGGCAAATATTGATTTTGATGATATTAGTGATGACAATTACTTTTTTGATTTGGGCAGCAATCTGACTTCATCGAATATTATTCAGATTAATCGGCGAGCCAGTATCGATTTTAATAATGACAACTGGCATATTCGTGCCCTCACCAGTAGTGATCAAACGCTCAATAATCTACAACAACCTTATCGTCAATTGCCTCAAGTTCAATGGCAATCACAATTTCCCTTACAAATGATAGGAAAATCACTATTAAATTTTGACGGTGAATTAGCCGCTTTTGAACAAGACAATACCATTACTGCAAATCGCCTGGTTATCGAACCAACCTTTAGCTATCCAATGGATTGGCGTGCAGGTTATATACACCCCAAGTTCAAATACAATTATCGAAGCTATCAACAAAAAGACCCATTAGGCCTTGTTACCATCAACAAAAATATCACCACACCCATGATTTCGTTGGATAGTGGCGCTTATCTGGAACGAAATATCCAATATAATAATAAAAAATACCTGCAAACACTTGAGCCTCGCTTCTATTACCTGTATGTTCCCGCTCGTGATCAACAGCAGATTCAATTGTATGACAGTTTTTTGAAAACCCGCAGTTATCAGCAACTTTTTCAGGATAATCGTTATTCAGGTTATGATCGCATTGGGGATTCGAATCAAATGAGTTTGGGTATTAATACCCGAATACTGGCGTTAGATACGGGCGAGGAGTTGCTCAGTTTTGGTATTGGCCAGGCTTATTTCTTTGAAAAAAGGAAAGTTTCAATGCGTTCGGTTGCTGGCAACGGTAATCTTTTTAATATTAATGAGGATCTGCAGACAAAAACATCGCCTTTGCTGGCAGATCTGATCATGAACATTTCTCAAAAATGGCGTATTAACGCAACTTTTGAATGGCAGCCCGATAGCAACAGTACGAAATCTTCAAGTTTTAGATTTCAATACCAACCCAGTGAACTGAATGTCGTTAATCTGGGTCATAGAAGACGATTAATAGGTACAGGAGAGAATATTGAACAACTCGATTTTTCTTTCAGTTGGAAAATCCATCGTAATTGGCGACTCATTGGTCGTTGGTACCAGGATTTATCCAATAACAAGAATATCGAAACTTTATTTGGAGCGGAGTATGATAGCTGCTGTTGGGCGATTAGAATCGTCAACCGCCGTTATTTGAGCGTGCCACTTTCTCCCACAGGTATCCCGATCGCAGGTAGTACGGGAAACTATACTGGCGGCCCTTCCATTCAGTTTATCCTGAAAGGGTTTAGTTCTTTAGGCCGCACGGGCTATCTAGCAAATAGTATTTCAGGGTATAAAGACCCTTATGACGTCATTGGAAATTAAAAAGAGTCGATATGAAGAAGTTTTTGTTTAAATTATTGCCATTTATTTTGTTATTAACAACACAAGCAATGGCAGCAAAGGTAAGTATTTTTGACCGTATTGTGGCACTGGTTGATGATGATGTTATCCTCAACAGTGAACTCGATAGAAAAATCAAAACTTTTAAAGAACAACTAAAATCCAGTGGCACTCAACTGCCTGATGAAAAAGCCTTCCGCAATCAAGTCCTAGAGCGCCTGATATTAGATAGCTTGCAACTGCAATTTGCTAAACGAGCAGGGGTTAGAGTTTCCGATCAAGAACTCAATGCCACCATCGCAAAAATTGCGGCAAGTTCATCCAAAACAGTCGACCAACTTCAAAAAGCACTGGTAAAAGAAGGTGATAATTATACAGTTTTTCGAGAAGATTTAAGAAAAGAAATTATGATTAATCGAGTACGACAAGGACAAGTTGGACGTCGCGTATTTATCAGTGAACAGGAAATTGATGGCATGGTGCAATTGATGGATGAACAGGGGAAAAACAACACCCAATACCATATTGCGCATATTATGATAGCGATTCCAGAATCTTCAACCCCGGCGGAAATACCGAAAGCATCAATGGGTGACACATGGGAATGATATCGGGTGTTTTTTTCGCGCC
>CAZKUH010000331.1:0-3530 GCA_964555895.1 uncultured Enterobacterales bacterium | reverse complement strand
ATCATCGCTTTTTCATAAGAGTTTAATTGAGCCGATCGTGATTTCATACGATTGAGTATCGATAAACTTTCCTGGATGTTGCCATCATCAGCAAGTTTCTGTGCTCGTGCCAACTTCGAATAAACTCTTTCTCGCATCGCAGGCGTTTTACGAGTTCTTTTAGCCGGTTTTTTGCTTTCTGCAGCAGCCAGCGTGAAACCGTTGCGCTGAGCATGATCAACATTAACTATTAACATCGGGAATAAAATGACGCTGGTCATCAGTGCCAACATAATCCTTTGTAATATTTTAGTTCTCATTTTGGCATCCTCATTTTTTCATGGTAAAGGTAATTTTGTTCTGTACGCCCGCAACTTCTGCAGCTTCGCCATCTATAACCCTGGGTTTATATTTAAACTTTTTGGTGGCTGATAAAGCTGCCTGGTTAAAAATCCCTTCTGGTACAGCCTCAACAATAACCGGGTTTCTTACGCTGCCTTGTTTAGTCACAGTGAATTCGACGATCACATAACCTTCAATTCCACGAGATAATGCTCGTCGAGGATAAATTGGTGCGACTTTTACAATGGGTAGATACTCACCATCACCAGATTGAAGAGCCAAACCACTTTTCAAACCACTACCTATATCCAGATTTGCACTGAAGGTTAAACTATTTGCACTGGCAGACAAATTTTGTGAATCCATCTGTGGCTGCTGCATTTCTGGTGGCGGTTGTTCAGGTTTTGGAGGCTTTTTGGGTTTTCTATTTTTTTTCTGTACTGTTTCATCTTTTTTTAAACGCACGAAATCGATAACTTTGCCTTTTACGCTCTCGTCTAATTTGCCGTCACCACCTGTGATAAGATATTGCATGCCTAAAAAAAGCAATGCTGTAATGACAAAAGAAATTATGGCAGCATATAAATATCGCGTCATTTTAAATCTCTTGTGCCGCAATTGAGACATCATAAACACCCGCCAATCGGGCAGCATCCATCACCTTAATCAACATCTCAGTAGTAGATTTCTTGTCAGCTTGAATCACCACCGTTCCCTGTGGATTTTCTGCATGTAATCTTTCTACATTTGCCTGCACAGCCCTGACATCAATGCGACGCTTGTTGATCCATATTTCTCCCTTGGCATTGATGGCAATAAGAATATTTGCTCGTTCTTTTTTTACCGCAGTTGCCGCTTCAGGTCGACTGACATCAATCCCAGATTCTTTAACAAAAGACGCGGTGACAATAAAAAATATCAACATAATAAAAACTACGTCCAGCATGGGCGTCATATTGATTTCTGCTTCTTCTTCCTCGGTACCCAGTTTTGCAAAAGGTGCACGCATGGCTCTTACCTCAATTTATCTATTCTAATGGTCTTGAACTAACTTATCTTCAAGTAGTTCTGTTTCTTTTTTTGCAGTGTCTTTCAACCAGCTATAGGCAAAAACACCAGATAAAGCGCCCACCATTCCAGCCATCGTAGGGATGGTGGCACTCGAAACTCCAGCGGCCATAGATCGTGCATTACCACTACCTGAAATTGCCATCACATCAAATACCTGGATCATGCCGGTTACTGTGCCAAGCAACCCCAATAGCGGGCAGAGAGCGACAAAAACCTGTATTGAAGGCAATGATTTATTTAATGCTTGCCTCGCTCTTGAAATCATCGCTTCCCGTATTTGAGTTGCATTCCATGACTCCCTTTCTGAGCGGCGTTCCCATTGACTGATTATGGATTTTTTATAGCCTTTAAAAACAAAGAATATATAGAAAATACGTTCCAGAATAAGTATCCACATAACAAATATGAGGATGCCGATATAGTCCAAAACCGGACCGCCGGCATCCAGAAATTCACGTATAGCATCTATCCCCTCGGAGATACTAATCACCGTCAGACACCTATTGGAATAATATTTGGCGCATCTAATAACTCACTTTCTTCGGCTCTTTCGGCAATAATTCCCGCACTTTGTTCTTGGATAATATGCAAGATATTTTTGCTACGAGTATTTAACCAGGTGTATAACATCACGGTTGGGATGGCAACAATCAAACCTAAAACCGTGGTCACCAAAGCGGTTGAAATACCACCCGCCATAAGTTTTGGATCGCCCGTTCCAAATAAAGTGATAGCCTGAAATGTATTGATCATCCCCGTGACCGTTCCCAATAAGCCGAGTAATGGAGAAACAACTGAGATAATTTTAATAAAGGAAATACCTCGCACCAGTCTGGGTATTTCTTTCAAGATCGCTTCACTAAGTTTTAGCTCTAAAGTATCTTCAGTAACATGCGCATATTTTTCCTTAACTTTCAGCACACGCCCCAATGGATTATCGTCGGTTAAAATTGAGGCTTTTAGTTGTCGCTTAACTTTGCGCTCTGTCATAAATAAAACAATATAGCGTTCCAGCCCAATCAATAGCGCGATAATACCTAAAGCAATGATGACATAGCCCACGGAGCCACCCTGTTCTACTCGCTCTTCTATACTGGGTTCTTGTACCAACAAACGCAGAATACTACCTCCGGTAGGATCAAGGGCAAAGCTGGTTAAACCTGTTGTTGCATTTTCTAGATCCTCAGCGGTAGCTAAAAATCGAGAAGAGGGTTGTCGGTTTAAAACTGAGACCGTTTCACTTTTTCCATCCCAGTCGAGATATTTTCCATCACTGATCAAATTAAAAGTCCCCACTCTGATTACAGTCGCATTAACTTTTTTACCGTCAGCCAGCGTCACTTCTCGCTTAAAACGCGTCACTTTACCCGATTCTGTCATTTCTTTTTGTAATTCAAACCATACTTTTTCAATTTCACCAATAGAAGCCAGTTCAGATGCAGAGCCCATTTTTTCAGCTAATTTGGTAAAAAATTCTGTACGCCCCGGATATTGTGCAGAGATAATCGAATGGGTTAATTTGGTATTGGCATCACCCGAAACCTGTTGCAGTACTCCAAATAATTCTTTGAGTGAACCCAGGCGTTTATTCAAAGCTTCTTCCAGCCCTGCTATTTTTATTTCGTTTTCTTCGAAATTCGTTTCAAGTTTTTCCGAGCGAGCAACCTGTGCATCTCTGCGCGATATGGATTGCCTAAGTAATTGTTGTTGCTTCGCCTTTTTTTGCACAAATTCTCTTTCTCTTTTTTTATTCTCAAGTGATTGTTGATACTGCCCTTGGGCCAGTTTATTAAGTAAATCATCGAGATTCAGTGCTTCTTTTGTAGTGCTTTTATCAGCAGCTATGCTGACAGTTGCCATCAATAAACCCTGAAATAGCGCACTTATAATTAAAATTTTTAATAATTGTTTCATTATAATTTCCTGCTTATTCTGCTGCTGAGATTGGCATGACTAACATATCAGGTGCCAATTGTTTTTGTGCCATTCTCAGACCCTTTGTCACCTGTGTTTTGTATTCATCGTCGAGCTCAGACCACTGCCTTGATTTCTGCATCCAGATACCCATGTTTTTCCTGTCTCGAGCTTGGTAGATTAAAAGAGTACGACCTAAGATCGGAAGAGCACACGTTTGAACA
>CAZKUH010000330.1:0-3530 GCA_964555895.1 uncultured Enterobacterales bacterium | reverse complement strand
CTGGCATAGGTTTATAGCCTATCTAGGGTTCAAATCCCTATCCCACCGCCATTTTCCTTTTTATTATCAAGTTTAACAAAATCCCTGCTGACAACTGAACTTCATAGCAATTTACTTCAATTTCAGTTTAATTTGTCTCTGAGTAGATTAGTGCTTCTCAATCATTCTAAGCGTTGCTACAATCTGGCACAGTGCAAAAGTGTCGATGTTGCGGCTGAAGCTGATCTTTGTGGTTTAACATAAAAGTTAATTTTTAGCCTCTATTCCAACAGTCCCAAACATTAACGCCTGCAGCAATTATTGCTATTAATAAAGGAGAAACCACATGATTGATGTTCTTATAGTCGACGATCATGATTTGGTTAGAATGGGAATTCACCGGCTGCTTTCGGATTTACAGAATATTAAAGTGATAGCCGAAGCAAATAATGGCGAGGATGCGGTCAGCATGATGCGTAAGCTAGATCCTGACATTGTCCTTATGGATGCAGACATGCCTGGTATTGGCGGCCTTGAGGCCACCAGACGTATGCTGCGCTACAATCCCGATGTGAAAATAATTATCTTATCTGCACACGCAGAGGATCCTTTACCCAGTTTGTTTTTAGAAGTTGGCGTTCGCGGTTATTTAACCAAAGGGGCTTCAACCAATGAGATGGCAGTGGCCATCCAGCAGGTCAATGTTGGGCAAATTCATATTGCACCTGAAATCGCACAACAGCTTGCCTTGAAATCACTTAACAAAGAATCAAAAAATCCATTTGACCAACTGAGTGATCGAGAAATGCAGGTCATGTTAATGATCACCAAAGGCATAAAAGTGCCTGAAATTTCTGATACTCTCTGCCTTTCACCGAAGACCATTAACAGCTATCGTTATCGTTTGTTTGATAAGTTGGGCGTTGATGGTGATGTTGAATTAACGCATATGGCACTTCGCTATCATTTAATTGATAGTCATTAAATTACTTTATTGTGACATGCCGGATTTTAAACAAGCGGAATCTTCTCCATTTGAGGCGCAGAGTTTCCTTAAAATTACACCCGAAGTGCCTGGTGTCTACCGGATGCTTTCACCCACGGATAAAATCATCTATATTGGCAAAGCAAAAAATCTGAAAAAACGTCTTACTTCCTATTTCCAAAAAAATATTAGCAACGCGAAAACCCGGGCACTTGTCAAGGATATTAGCCATATTGAAATCAGTGTCACCCACACAGAAATTGAGGCACTGTTACTTGAACAATCGCTCATCAAACAACATCGACCAAAATACAATATTTTGTTGCGAGATGATAAATCTTACCCTTATATTTTTCTTTCAAATGATGAATACCCCCTCATCGCTATTCATCGAGGTGCGAAACGCTTAAAAGGACAGTATTACGGACCTTACCCCAGTGCTGGCGCGGTTAGGGAAACATTGTCATTGCTGCAAAAGCTTTTTAAAGTCCGTCAATGTGAGAATAGTTATTTTAGCAACCGGTCAAGACCTTGCCTGCAATATCAGATCAAACGTTGTAATGCACCCTGTATGAAATATATAAATGTTGAAGATTATAAAAAAGATGTGCTGCTGACACAGATGGTAGTGAAAGGACAAAATAACAAAACACTTGAACAGTTAATTCAACAAATGGAATCAGCTTCAAATAATAAAGCTTATGAACAAGCAGCCACTTTTCGAGATCAGATCCAATACCTCAGACAAGTTATGAGTGAACAATCAATCGAAGGGGCGAGGGGCGAGGTCGATGTGTTAGCTGTTGCGGTGCGTTTCAATCTGGCAGTGATACACGTAATATTTGTACGAGGAGGGCGCGTTATCGGCAGTAGAAATTATTTTCCTGATTACCACGGCGAGACTGAGGAAGAAATAATAACCGCCTTTATACCGCAATTTTATTTCAGTGGCAAAGAAATACCACGAGAAATATTATGCAATATACCCCCGGATGATCCGGCTTTGCTGGAAGCAGCTTTGAGTAAGATTTCCGCACGACAGATTGTTATTAAAAACCGTTTCAAATCTCAGCGCAGACGTTGGCAACAATTGGCGATTACCAACGCAAAACAAGCGCTAGAAATAAAATCTGCCAGTAAAGGGAATCAACAAAAAAGATTGATAGAGTTGGTTAATATCCTTGGACTTGAGAAAATACCAACCCGCTTGGAATGTTTTGATATTTCTCATACCGCTGGTGAGAGTACAATAGCTTCCTGTGTGGTTTTTGATCAGGAGGGGCCTAAAAAAAGTGAATATCGTCGCTTTAAGATTAATGGTGTCACCGCTGGTGACGACTATGCTGCCATGGAACAGGCACTGAGTAGAAGATTTTTAAAGGTCACGCAGTCAGATGGAGCCAAACCTGACATTCTGTTTATTGATGGCGGGAAAGGGCAGTTACAGCAAGCGATAAATGTTTTGAAGGCGCTTGATATCAATGATGTGTTATTAATTGGTGTAGCCAAGGGTGCTGAAAGAAAAGCAGGAACTGAGCGCTTGTTTTTAGCGCATGAACCTTTAGCATTGATTGTTGATAGCCATAATCCTGCATTACACCTGATTCAACATATTCGAGATGAGTCTCACCGTTTTGCGATAACCGGCCACCGTAAAAACAGGGATAAAAAACGCCGACGCTCGTTGCTGGAAGATATACCCGGTATTGGCAATAAAAGACGTCAAAGTCTATTGAAACAATTTGGCGGGTTACAAGCACTTAAAAAGGCCGCTTTGGCAGATATTACCAAGGTGCCAGGATTTAATCAGACATTAGCACGAAAAGTGTACGACTTCTTAAATGAATAGCAAGTTCTTTAACGATTGTGTTAATTACAAGTTGTTGTGTAGCCACGTTTTAAGCTAATATTCCACTTGGATTACATTCAACTTATATTGAAAACCAATGACAATACCGAATTATTTAACATTATTCAGAATATTTTTGGTGCCAATTTTTGTGGCGGTTTTTTATATGCCGTTTGAAGGGCATTACATGGCCTCAGCGGTAATTTTTGCCATCGCAGGGTTCAGTGATTTTTTTGATGGCTTTCTGGCTCGTGTCACCGGGCAAACTTCTGATTTGGGTGCTTTTTTAGACCCGGTAGCCGATAAACTCATCGTGGTAGTGGCGCTTATGTTGCTGGTATGGAGTCATCACACCAATTGGTTAACCATCCCCGCGATGTTTATAGTCGGACGGGAAATTACAGTTTCCGCATTACGGGAATGGATGTCGGCTATGGGCGCAAAAAGCGAAGTGAAGGTGAATTTAATTGCAAAAGGCAAAACAGTCATGCAAATGGTCGCCATTACCGGCTTACTGGCGAATCAGCCTGCGGCTACTGGCCCGGATTTTACAAACGGCACCATTCAGTTGGCGTACTTTTTCTTTTACTTTTCCGTATTACTCACTTTATGGACTATGGTGATGTATCTACGGGCGGCCTGGCCACATTTTTTGGCATCTAAATAACGAAACCCATTGAAACCATAAACTTTTTAAGTATAAAATATTCAAGGACT
>CAZKUH010000329.1:0-3537 GCA_964555895.1 uncultured Enterobacterales bacterium | reverse complement strand
CACCGCCCTTTCACGGCGGTAACAGGGGTTCGACTCCCCTTGGGGACGCCATATTAAAGAAACCTGACAGAGATGTTGGGTTTTTTAATGTCCGCCGTTAAAGCGCGGTGTCAAAAGAAAGGTATCTGATAGATATCATTTCTTCAAAACGGAATGAATAACAAGATTATCTTCAAAAACCACGATAAACTTGGCATATTCCCACTTACTAATAGGTGGCACGCCAACGGCATTGATTTCGTTTTGTGGATCGCCAAATTGTGTTCTGACTTCTTCTTTGGTTTGTGAGTTATGCGGTCTGGAGATATTGCGATCACCTTGTTGCAACACCGGAATAATGACTTCCTCTGCCGCATTAACTTCACTCATATAATTGATGATAGGCAGGGAAATACTGGCTGTAAGTATGACGATGGGAAATATTTTCATGTAAATGTTCCTTGAGTTAGCTGTCAGAGGTTCGTTCTTTAGCTTTTCGAATCAGTTTGGATTCTTGACGAATGACATGACGGATTATGGCCTCACGGTCAGATTCTCTGATGGTTTCAAATGTCACAGCTATGGAAAAGCTATCATCAATTTTTTGACATTCAACGACTTCCCCATAGCAATGGATGCCGGTACGACTGTTGGGGAGTAACATTTCAATCAATACAATTGAATTTTGGTCAAATTTACGCTCTGCATTCAGCCTGAAACCGTTGCCACTGAGCGAGACTGTTTCATAGTTTTGCAGTTCAGTAAATTTCTGTTCGGCGATGTAGCCACCGATTAAATCCAGGCGTTTGTTGAGTGTCCTTAAATATTCAGCAACAGCGGGTTCGGTTAGTTGAAGTGAAGACAATGTCACACTGGCTTCGAATTCAATTTCTTGAAGTTGGTTAACCAATTGAAAAGATGAAGGGATTTCTTCTTCCAGTTTCGATAAAGAAGGTGCCACTTTCATGTTCGCCATCAAGGTTAAATGTAGCGGCACTTTGTCCTCAATGCGGTAAAACTGCCTTCTGTCTTCTGCTTCTGTTGTAGTCATAAATCGCTCGTCGAATTTTTTTTCTTCCTTCATCAATAGGTTAGCACGACTTTGCTTGTTTGCCAGAGAGATTTGTGTTTTTTGTTGGTCAGTTCAAATATAATACCCTGTACTACCTGAAAAATACGTCATTGTAACAACAAGCTACGCTAAAAATTATTGCTGATTTCTGGATATGAGTAGAAAATTTACATTGTTTTCTTGTCTCTGAAAGCAACTATCTTTATGATGTCTCTCATCAGTAGTTATTCTCTATCCTGGGTTAGGTGTATCTGGCAAACGGCTTTATCGACCCAAAGGACAACACTTTTAAATGTTAAAACCATTTTCGCTCTTTGTCGGCTTGAGATATACCCGGGCAAAACGTCGTAACCACTTTATTTCTTTTATTTCCATGGTGTCCATGATTGGCATTGCATTAGGCGTGATGGTGTTGATCACGGTGATGTCAGTAATGAATGGTTTTGAGAGTGAACTCCGTTCGCGAATTTTAGGCATGACCCCACATGTCATTATCGGTGACAGACGCGGACCGCTCAAGGATTGGCAGGGTTTAGCCGAAAAAATTAAACAGCGAAAAGATGTTGTTGCCACAGCTCCTTTTATTCAAACCCAGGGCATGCTTAGAGCCAATGGTTTGAACCAGTATGCCTTTATTCAGGGCGTTGAGCCGAAAGCTGAGGCGAAGGTCTCAATTGTTGGCGATAATATGCGGGAAGGGTCATTAAATTCCTTAAAAGAAGGTGAGTGGAATATTGTGCTGGGTGATAATCTGGCCAGCAATCTGGGATTGTTTGTTGGCGATAAGGTTACTTTGATTGTTGTTGAAGGTACTAATGTGTCTCCAGCAGGTATTTTACCCCGTTATCGACGCTTTACACTCACCGGGACATTTGAGGTTAGAGCGGAAATGGATTCTTCTTTGGCGTTAATCAATTATCGTGACGCACAAAAATTATTACGTATGGGGCGTGGTGTAACTGCGCTCAGATTAAAAGTTAATAATGTTCTCCAGGCTCATGATATCGGTGCGCAAATTCGATTTGCCCTTGATGGTCCTTTCTATGTTTCAGATTGGACCTACACCCAAGGTAGTCTTTTCAGAGCGGTTAAAATGGAAAAAGCCATGATGTTTGTGTTGTTGACTTTTATTATCGCGGTGGCAGCGTTTAATATTGTGTCGACCCTGGTGATGGTAGTGACTGATAAACAAACCGATATTGCTATTTTAAAGACGCTGGGAGCGACACCCCGTACCATTTTGGGTATTTTTATGGTGCAGGGAGGCCTGAATGGTGTGATAGGTACTTTTTTAGGTGTTATTTCGGGCATTTTACTCTCCTTAAATTTGCCGGAATTTGCGACTTGGCTAGAACAAACACTCGGTATTTCTCTACTGCCCGGCGATGTTTATTTTATTAATTTTTTACCTTCAGAATTACATTGGGATGATGTTGTCAATGTCGGCCTGGCGGCTTTGGTGATGGCACTTTTGGCTACGCTTTATCCATCTTGGCGAGCTTCGCGAGTGAAACCGGCGGAGGCTTTACGTTATGAATGACAACAAAATAAAAACTGTCATTTGCGCAGAAAATTTATCACGAGAATTTGTTGACGGGAAAAAATCTGTCTCTGTCTTGAATCGACTGAATTTACGTGTTTTACCCGGGGAGCTGGTTTCGGTTGTGGGGGCATCGGGTTCTGGTAAAAGTACATTATTACAGTTGTTAGGTGGTCTCGATCAGCCTTCTTCTGGTGAAATTTATATCAATGGAATTTCGATTAAAGGCCTGAGTGAAAAAAAATTAGCACGAATCCGAAATCAAAATCTGGGTTTCGTCTATCAATTCCACCATCTATTAACGGAATTTACTGCTTTGGAAAATGTGGCTATGCCTTGTTTGCTGGCTGGCTGGACAGTAAAGGATTCGCGTAAAAGAGCCTTGGATCTGTTAGCTGCAGTAGGTCTGGCGAATAGAGCGGAGCACAAACCTGGGGAACTTTCTGGTGGAGAACGTCAGCGTGTAGCATTTTCTCGTTCCCTGGCTACACAAGCAGGTTGTATTTTGGCGGATGAACCAACCGGTAATCTTGATGAGACCACAGCAAATGAAGTCTTCAAATGGTTGCTGGAATTAAATGACAAATTTAACACCAGTTTTGTGTTAGTGACCCATGACCACCATTTAGCCGATCAAACCCACAGAAAGTTGAACTTACAGGATGGCTGTTTATCGTCTTGCCCTTCGGCAGTTTAACCAGAAAACCCGCACGCGTATATAGAGTGATGGTTGACTGCTGAAGCGCCTAATCAATTAGTTTACTGATCATGTTTGTTGAACTTTTTAAAAGTTAGTTTTTCTTTGTAGCGTTTTTTTCTTTCTTCCCAAGTGCGGTTTACCGAGATGCGCCAGAAGATATGGATGGAAAAGAAGGCGAGTAGTGAGAAGAATGAAATGCTTTGAACAAAGTTTGCGAAATTTTCATTTTTGTGTTAATATTGAAAA
>CAZKUH010000328.1:0-3538 GCA_964555895.1 uncultured Enterobacterales bacterium | reverse complement strand
AACGCCAATAATCTCAACTTTCTTATTCTCAATTTTATAGAAGATTAAATGCATCCCCTCTGGAAAACAATAGTAGCCTTCTTTAATATCATCACGCGGCTTACCCAGTAACGGATTTTCCACAAGCCATTCAAAACGCTGAATAATTGCTTCAAGATAAGTATTAGCCTGATCAGCACCCCATTGCTCTAGTGTATAAAGCCAAATAGATTCTAGCTCTGACTGGGCTCGTGACCTTATTCGATAGGTAGCAGTCACTTAATATGCTTTTCATTCAGCTTGGCAACAAAACTTGTGCCATCGAAATCATCTATCAATGGACTATCTTCACCCGCTTTAAGTTTATCTCTTAATAACTGTAGCTTTGTTTCATCATCTTCCAACTTTCGCAGACCAGCGCGAACAACCTCGCTAACAGAATGAAAGCGACCGGCACTGATTTTTTCTGACACAAAGTTTTCAAAATGATCACCGAGCGTAACCGATGTGTTTCTAGCCATAACTTTGCCTGCCTCTTACCTTAACTCAGGTTGGTATTAATTATTAATATAGCATAAAATAGAGTCGATCTAATACTAAACTAAGTACAAAATAACGAGATGATTTGAGCTGACTTTTGATTTTGGTAGTACTGATTGTAGTATCAAGCTAGTTAAAATCTTAACAATTTCCTATTTAGCAAATACTTACCTGCCAGTTTAGACTTCCGCCGCCGTGGGGTTTTTTTACGACCAGAACAGACTAATACAGCCCACCAATACCAATAATGCCAATAATGCCAATAGACTCAAGGATCAGCAAGTAAGTTTGCAAGCCTGTTTTTCGATCAATATGGAATAATAAGGTTTGCTAGCATCCAGCATGTGGATGGCTGGGATTTAAACAATATGTACTCGACACACTGTTTGATCTGGCCGTGGATCCTCCAAGGTTATGAAAAAAACAACGAGACCGTCTGCCTCAAACACGATATTGAACAGCGCATGTTACTTATATTCTCCATATATTTGCATATAACGCTCTAAAGGAACATAATAACAGAACTTTACGCTGCTATACACAGCAGCGATAGGAGAGCAGAAAAACGTGAAGAAGTTAATACGCAACTCTACCGCCGAATTTTTAATCTTTACCTCTCAGGCCGGTGAAAACAGCATTGAAGTCCGGGTCGAAGATGAAACCATTTGGCTCACACAAAAGTTGATCGCCGAGCTGTTTGGCAAGGGTCGAAGTACGATAACAGAGCATCTGAATAATATCTTTGCGGAAGGCGAGCTGGAGCAAGAGTCAGTATGTCGGGATTTCCGACACACTGGATCGGACGGTAAAACATACAACACCAAATTCTATAATCTCGACGCCATTATCTCTGTCGGCTACCGCGTCAACTCCAAACGGGCAACCCAGTTCCGCCAGTGGGCAACCCAGGTACTGCGGGAGTTTTCCATTAAAGGCTTTGTGCTTGATAAGAAGCGACTGGAAAATGGTGCTTTTTTAGACGAAGACTATTTCGAAACCCTGCTGGCTGAAATCCGAGAAATTCGCCTAAGCGAACGCCGGTTTTACCAGAAAATCACCGACATCTATTCCACCAGCGTGGACTACAACAAGGATGACCTGACCACCAGAGACTTTTTTACCAAAGTTCAGAACAAACTGCACTTTGCCATTCACGGCCATACTGCTGCCGAACTAATCATGAAACGTGCCGATAGTGACAAAGAGCACATGGGACTTACCAATTGGGGCAACAGCCCTGACGGAAAGATTGTAAAAACCGATACCTCTGTTGCCAAAAACTACTTGAACAAAGATGAAATTGAATCCCTTGGTCGTATCGTTGGTGCCTATCTTGACCTGGCAGAAGAAAGAGCTAAACGAAAAATCCCAATGACCATGGAAGACTGGGCAGAACGGCTCGACCTGTTCCTGGAATTTGATGAGCGAGAAATTTTGCGTGATAGCGGAAAGATAACTGCGAAAATTGCCAAAGATTACGCCGTAAGTCAGTTTGAAAAATACCGCATTGTTCAAGACAAGTTGTTTGAATCAGACTTCGACAAACTGCTCAATCTGCGACAAGACAAAGACCCTGAGAAATAAATCGGGGGAAATAAAGCGCCATTCATGACAAGCAAAGCCAATGACCAATACAAAATATAAACTAAGTTCAATCGATAAAGCTCAAATTACTGCAGCAGCTCGTAAAGCACTAATGGCAGCAGACGCGCATTACTACGCTTGGCCCACCGAGCAACAAGAACGCTTTCGTACAACAATGGATAGAGCTTCTCGCAAAAGAGTCCGGCGCGTCTTGCTTGACAGCTTGTTAAGTATCCAGTGCAGTGACGAAAAAGTCGACGAAACATGGGATGATGTTCCCTTGCCAAAGTTGAATATGCTCAATTGGGCCAGCCTGCTTACATCCGGGATCGGCGAGGACTACCTCTATCTCAACGAATCAATAGCCGATAACAAAAGCTTGCTGGACTTCACTACCCTTTACGATTACGACTATAACGACCACTTGTTTCAGGAGGAAGCCAGATACCGGGACTTTCCAAATTATGAAGGTGCCGATTACTACGCTTACCGGCATCCCTCTTGGGTTAGATTGTTGATCAATGGTCAGTTCTATTACGCAACCTTTCTCTCACTTGCAACTCACCTTACCGATGAAATTGAAGAGGCAGGTAACGACATAATTGAGCAGCTTATCCCCCACAAATATATTGATGGTAAAGATAATGGCAAACCAGAAAAAGGGGGATTTCTTTGGGATATGCAGCTTGAAGCCGGAGGGCAGGAAGGTCAGCTTGAAGAACAAAAAAGCCGTTGGTATTCCTATCTGCAAGAGCGATGGCTAACACTCAGCAAAATCAACGCTGAAAATCCGGCCGCCGTCTACACACAAGATAAAGATTGGGATGACGATCCTCACCGTTTTTTTATTTTTAACAATGAAGCAGCTCTGAAGGAAATTCGATGGCGGCACTTTTTGTCTGATTGCAAACCATTAGTGGCCAACTATTCAATGGTAACGATACAACTTGAACAAGAAGTTAATAGCGCAAAGGCTTTCTTAACTGAAAACCATCAGGATATTCAGGCTAACTTTGACCCTACCGTTATCAAATTGCGCAAAAAAAGAAAGATCATAATGACAGCCGGAGCGCTGGAAGACTTAGATAAAATGAGTTCCGAAGATGAGCCGCAAGAATAATTCAAGCTCAAAAGGAAGCATCAGCACCACTAAAATGGTGCCTTTTGATTCGGAAAATATCGCACCGGCATCCATGCCTCCTAGCGAAATACCGTCCTTCCATGGACATAAAACCCAAACTCAACGTACCCTTGCTCTTGCATACACAAAGGGCATCCTACGCTCTTGCGATCTTGAAGCGATTGGTATTCCACGAGTTATCCTCACTCGACTAACCGCAAGCGGTCAGCTTGATAAAATAGGACGAGGTCTATACCGCCTGCCTACAGCAAATATTTCAGAACACATCGATCTAGTAACCGTTGGCACCAAGAT
>CAZKUH010000327.1:0-3547 GCA_964555895.1 uncultured Enterobacterales bacterium | reverse complement strand
GGGTATAGCGCAGTCTGGTAGCGCGCCTGCTTTGGGTGCAGGATGTCGGGAGTTCAAATCTCTCTACCCCGACCAGTTTTTACCGGTAGTCTGGGTATTTTCCAGAATTTTGCGCCCGTAGCTCATCAGGATAGAGCATCGGCCTTCTAAGCCGAGGGTAGCAGGTTCGAATCCTGCCGGGCGTACCATATCTAGTTAATCCATGCGTTGTCATGATTAGCTATAGTTAGAGAGTTGATGGTGGGCGTAGCTCAGTTGGTAGAGCTCCGGATTGTGATTCCGGCGGTCGTGGGTTCAAACCCCATCGTCCACCCCAAATTGAGAGTATGCACTTATTTAGAATGAATGCTGTGCAAGTTTTCTTGAAAGCAGCATAATAAAATACAGACCCTATTTAAGTACATACAAAGTGCCACAGTTTAGAGTTAACTTCACTTGATTTTCAAGTTTAAGGCAATATTACTTTATAACTGATTCAAATGCGGAAGTGGCGGAATTGGCAGACGCGCTGGATTTAGGTTCCAGTGCCGCAAGGCGTGAGAGTTCAAGTCTCTCCTTCCGCACCATATTCCTACAAAGGCTTTCAGAGTTCTGAAAGCCTTTCCTCGTGCTTAGCCACCTCCGCATTCGTCAAAATTTGTTAGTATGATCTGCAATTTTCAGGTTATATTTAAATTCGTTAGTATAGACAAAAAAATATAGAGGTGCATCCATGCAAGTCTCAATAGAAACAACGCAAGGTTTGGAACGAAAAATGACCATTTCTGTCCCTGCGGCGGAAGTCGAACAAGATATTCATAAAAAATTGCAGCATTTATCCCGTACGCAAAAAATTCCTGGTTTTCGTCCTGGCAAAATCCCCTTTTCTGTAATAAAAAAGAAGTATGGACAGGCGGTGAGACAAGATGTTTATGCAGAATTGATGCAGCGGCATTATTACCAGACCATTATTGATCAAAAAATCTCTCCCGCTGGTGCACCACATATTGAGCCAAAGGAAACAACAGGCGATCAGCTAGAATTTGAGGCTGTTTTTGAAGTGTACCCTGAAATAGAAGTGGCTGATCTTGCCGCTTTGAAAATTGTCAAACCTGCAGCCGAAGTCATTGATGCAGATGTTGCACAAATGTTGGAGACTTTACAGAAACAAAGAGCCGAATGGTTGCCTATAAAGCGTATGGCAAAAAAAGGTGACCAAGTGATTACTGATTTTGAAGGTCGTGTCGATGGCGAAGCTTTTGAAGGCGGTAAAGGTGATGAAGTAGCAGTCATTCTGGGTGAAGGTCAGATGCTGGCTGATTTTGAAAAAGGCTTGCTAAAAATCAAAACAGGCGAAAAACGCGAAATTGAAGTTAAATTCCCTGATGATTATCAGGCTGAAGATCTAGCCGGTAAAACTGCAATTTTTAAAGTGTTTGCCAAAGAAGTCAAAGGTCAAAAACTGCCTAAACTAGATGAAGATTTCGTCAAACAGTTTGCCATTGACAGTGGTGATATTGAAGAACTGAAACAAGAAGTTAAGAAAAACATGGAAAGGGAATTGTCTCAAACCCTGAAAACTCGCATTAAAACAGTTGTTTTTGATGCTTTCGCAGCAGCGAATAAATTTACTTTGCCGACATCGATGATTGATCAGGAAATTGAACGCTTACGCCACCAAATGTCTCATCAATTTCAAAGTCAGGGGCAAGGCGATTTACCTGAACTACCGGCATCTTTATTTGAAGATCAGGCGACTAAGCGCGTTACTTTGGGTTTGTTGATGTCTGAAATTATTAAAAAAGAACAACTTAAAGCTGACCAGGAAAAGGTTCGGAGTGCTTTGGAAGAAATGTCGTCGGCCTATGACGATCCTGAAGAGGTGATCAACTACTATTATTCAGACAAGAACAAGTTGGCTGAGATTGAGTCGGTGGTATTGGAAGATGCGGTGGTTGAATTTATTCTGACTAAAGCGACGGTTACCGACGACAATAGTAGCTTTGATGAAATTATGAATCCAAAAACTTAAAATATTTCTCTTTAATTAATGCGAACCCGGAATTGAGTTGTAATCCGGGTTCTTAAACTTGCAATTCTAGGTTGATTGGTTATATTTAATTCGGGCTATATCACTTAACAAGGTAATAAAAAGATCATGAATGGTATCAATGACGCTGAATCTATGGCATTAGTGCCGATGGTTGTAGAACAAACTTCCAGAGGGGAGCGCTCTTACGACATTTATTCCAGATTGCTCAAGGAAAGAGTCATCTTTTTGGTAGGCCAAATAGAAGATCATATGGCTAATCTGGTAGTGGCGCAGATGCTATTTCTGGAATCAGAGAACCCGGATAAGGATATTTACCTGTATATTAATTCTCCTGGCGGTGTGGTGAGTGCAGGTTTGGCCATTTACGATACCATGCAGTTTATCAAACCTGATATCAGCACGCTTTGTATTGGTCAGGCGGCGAGCATGGGCGCATTCCTCCTTACCGGTGGAGCTCAAGGTAAGCGTCATTGTTTGCCCAATTCCAGGATGATGATCCACCAACCATTGGGTGGTTTTCAGGGACAAGCATCAGATATCGAGATTCACGCCAAAGAGATCTTGGAGTTGAAGCTGCGATTGAATTCAATTATGGCAAAAAATACCGGTCAAAAAATTGCAACCGTCGAAAATGATACCGACAGGGATAATTTTCTTAATGCAGAACAAGCCGTTAAATATGGACTGGTAGACTCCATATTGAGTTCAAGAGATGAAATTGAGAAAGCGGTATAATACAGAAAGCAATTTATGTTGCTATACTGTAAATAAATGGTTGCAAAATCTTGCCGAATAGCGCATTTTGCTCATTGACAGAGATGGGTTTAACTTTTTAAGAGCAACCTCATTGAGAACAGAGATCAAAAGAACAGAGGAAAAAGTATGAGTGATAATCGCACATCGGGAAATGATGACGGCGGCAAGTTGTTGTATTGCTCCTTTTGCGGTAAAAGCCAACATGAAGTTCGCAAGCTAATTGCTGGCCCTTCAGTATTTGTTTGTGATGAATGTGTCGAACTTTGTAATGACATCATTCGTGAAGAAATTCAGGATACGGTAACAGACGCCGAAAATAAAAACTTACCGACACCAAAAGAAATTAATGAGATTCTACAAGATTACGTTATTGGCCAAAGAGATGCCAAACGGGTGTTATCGGTCGCGGTTTATAATCACTATAAACGACTTAATAATAATGTCCGGTTCTCGAAACGTGACGAGGTTGAATTAGGCAAGTCTAATATTTTACTGGTTGGCCCCACAGGCAGCGGTAAAACTTTGTTGGCGCAAACTTTGGCCAGGGTTTTAAACGTGCCTTTTACCATCGCAGATGCCACAACTTTAACCGAAGCGGGTTATGTCGGCGAAGATGTCGAGAACATCATCCAGAAGTTGCTGCAGGCTTGTGATTACGATATTGGAATAGGACAGCAGGCTATTGTATAGATCGGAGAAATAGACAAAGCTTGCCGAAAATCTGAAAAACCGTCCGTCAGTCGAGACGGCTCAGGTGAT
>CAZKUH010000326.1:0-3549 GCA_964555895.1 uncultured Enterobacterales bacterium | reverse complement strand
GTTTTATTGGGTCCAACGATCTTGAAGCCTACCGTTTCAGTAAATTCATCACGATGAGGTACCGCTATTGGCGTAATACTGATCCTGGCGTTGAGCAAAGTCGGTTGATTATTCTTCATCTCTCGTAAAACGATATTATCGAGTTTAACTAACTGACTCCAGGGACCATTTTGACTCAGATATTTTTTCATTCTTGGCATCACATAAACCGGTAAATCTCTGGTAGCTGCCGCTTCACGACCAAAATGCATTAATCCACTATAGTGGCCCATATGACCATGGGTCAGTAGAATACCCGCAAGGGTATACTCGGGATCGGGTGCAACTTTATACAAGCGATAAAGTTGTAGTTTGATATCAGGTGTTGCTTCAAACAAAAATTTTTGTTTTGAGATTTTATCAATAACGGCTAGAGAACTCGCCAGACGTCGTTTGGAATAATCTTCCCAGGCCGACATACAATGTGGTTTATAGCAATTAATCTGCGGGTAGCCTGCATCCTGAGTAATGCCCAGTACCAGCAAAGAAACATCGCTCGCTGTTTCACTGGTTTGTTTAGAAAACAACAGCAAGCTGAAAATACTGATAGCTATCCAAAATAAATATTTCATTTGTCGTCCCGTTGGGCTTTATTGAATTTCATTATACATTTTAAGGGCACTGCTATTAATTGCGTGTGCCCTTAAGTTAAAAACAAGTCTAACAACCGCTTTTTTTCCAGCAAAATCTTTAATGCCTGTGTTTTATTTATCAAAGTAAAACGGATTTTATCCTGTGCTTTAAGTTGACCCAAAAGCGCATGATCAGCTGAAATAATATGAGCAATTCGTGGGTAACCACCCATAGTCGGGCCATCAACAGACGAGATAATAGGCAAACCAGATGGTGGAATTTGCACACTACCGGGTAACAAACCACTCGAAACCATGGTTTTACTCTGCGTTAAATTCAAAGCATGACCTGTCAGTCGTATCCCCATACGGTTTGAGTCCACTGATATCCGGTAAGATTGTGCATAAAAAGCTTGCTGCTGTTGGAACGAAAATTCTGCAGATTCTACTGTTTTTACCGTCCGCATCAAATATTTCCCGGTAAAACTCATGCTCAATTCCTTTGGCAACTTTCTGGGTTCGGGGTGAAAAATGTCAGTCAATGCCAGCGAATCTTCATTGACAAAAGCGCGTCCCGAAAAACCACCAAATTTTGCAGTCAAATGAGTCGAGTAACTCGATAAAACCGGCGCAACAACCAACTCTCCTGAGAAAGCCAGATAAGCTCTTGCACCCTCTTTTATTCGTAAGAATTTTAAAACATCACCCTTTTTCACACTAAAAGTCTCATTAGAGGCAATGACCTCATCATTGAGTAATAAATCACAACTCGCGCCACAAATGGCAAGCGTGAGTGCATCGGAAAAACCAATAGTGGGGCCAATAAGGGTTATTTCTATTAACGCAGATTGCAACGGTTTGGAGACTAACCAATTTGCCAACTGCATAGAAACCGGATCCATGGCGCCGCTGAGAGAAACACCATGTTGCATCATACCAACCCTGCCACCATCCTGTATGCTGGTTTGCAAGCCTGCTTTAATAAATTTTAATTGCATCCAGTCACTCCGGCTTCATTCTCTAAGCTAATTTTAATGTTCAAAAAATCCTTTTTTTCAATGGCATAAAATTCCACATAATCTAAAGGTTTGGCGATAAAAGGAAACGGCTGTGCCGGTTTAAAAATATCAACAGGCGTTTGCCCTATCACCTGCCAACCACCAGGGCTTGTAACCGGATAAATACCTGTTTGAATACCAGTAATAGCAATCGCGCCTTGTTTAACATTCATTGCCGGTGTATTTTTTCTTGGACAATTCAATCGATTATCCAAGCCACCCAAATACAAAAAACCTGGCAAAAAACCTAGCATATGCACCAAGTACCTGGGACGACAATGTAATCTAATAATTTCACTTTCCGAAAGTCTACAATGCTTAGCAACCCACTGTAAATCTGGTGCGAATTCTGCTTCATAGCAAACCGGAAGCCTGATAACTTTTGCGATTCTATGCTCAACAACTTTCTTTTCTAACGCAGTGATAATTGCGGGGATTTTTTTTACAATATTTTCAAATTCACTTTGCAGCGGATCAAAATATAGAGTCAAACTCTGATAGGCAGGAATAACCTCGGTAAATTGTTGAGGATATTTTGTTATTAAAGCTTGAGCCAAAGATAAAATTTTTCGGCTCAGTTGTTCACTACTTGGTGCAGCAAACACAATAGTAACTCCGGCATCACCATTGTCCAGCAAACGATAGTTTGATAACGTCACTGGACGGCTATCCCGGCGCGGCTTAGATGTGAAGATAACTGCTGTGCAATTAACAAGGCATTTTTATTATCGCCATGTAAACAGATGGTTTTAACCTGCATATGAATTTTAGTACCATCGGCCGTTTTTACAACATGTCGTAAAGCAAGATCGCAGGCTTGCGCTACACATTGTTCTACATTCTCCATCACCGCATCGGGATCGGTTCTCGGCGAGAGTTTGCCGCTGGGCAAATACACTCTATCCATAAATCCTTCCGCCAAAAAATCTATCTTGCTCAGCAAACAAGCTTTCTCAAATTCTCCAGAGGCCAGACCAACAATTTTTATTGCAGGTAAATTCTTAGCAATAAATTCAGCCAATAATTGTGCCAATTTAGCATCGGTTGCCAGCTCATTATATAACGCCCCATGAAATTTAATATGATGAAGCTTGAGTCCGGCATTTTGCGCAATTTGGCTCAAACTAGAAACTTGCTGCAGGATAGATTGCAGTAATTTTTCAACTGGAATTTTAAATTGACTTCGACCAAAGTTATCCTTATCCGGATAAGCAGGATGGGCACCAATTTTAAGTCGATATTTTTTAGCATTTAACAAGGTTTGGCGCATGGTGGTTTCGTTTCCAGCATGTCCCCCACAAGCAATATTACAACTGGATATATATGGCATCAACAACGCATCTTTAGCACTGTCCTGCAAGCTGTTACCTTCACCGAGATCGCAATTAATATCAATAATTTTTTCCACCTGCTTCATCTCATCTAATTTATATTTTTTTAGACATGAAAACAACACCGCCGATCTTTCATCAAGTTAACGGGACAACAATAACCCATTATCACCCAAAAGCTGACAGCAAAATTCTGCCGCTTAATAAAAGAGTCACCAATAATACCAGCACTCCAAAAAAATTTTGAATAAGATTGTTTTTATAACTTCCCATTGTTTTTGTATTCATAATCCAGAGCAAAAATACACAGATTACGGGTAATAAAATACCGTTAGCAACCTGGGCGAACCAAATAATCGGCACAGCATTATAATCAGTACTTGAAACACTGACGCCAATGATTAAAATAGTCGACCAAATTGCTCTAAACGATATAGCCTGTAGATTTTTATTCCAGCCTAAAATTTCGCTTAATGCAAAAGCGGCCGCCAAAGGTGTTAATCAGCTTGGCGGAGAGATAAAATTGGAAAGTGAACCGGATAAAGGCTC